>JAPLOC010000436.1 GCA_026692825.1 Planctomycetota bacterium
ACAGGACAGAAGCACTTTCCCACCAGAATACTGACCTCCGATTGCTGGCACTTCACTGACCTCGAATTACTGACACTCAGAGCACCAGGGGGCCCGCAGGTGACCTCCGATTACTGACACTTGGCCGATGAAGGATGAAGCGATTTTTTGACAGACCGGTACTGACAACTGACCACTGACAACTGACAACCACCAATGTCCGCATCTCGAACGATTCGTGTTGAAATCCTCAGCCGGGTGGAGGGGGAGGGGGCGTTGCATATTCATACCGAGAACGGCCGGCTCGAACAGGTTCAGTTGCAGATTTACGAACCTCCCCGGCTGTTTGAGGCGTTGCTTCGCGGTCGGCCCCTCGAAGAGGTTCCCGACATCACGGCTCGAATCTGCGGCATCTGCCCGGTCGCCTACCAGATGAGTTCGGTCCACGCTCTGGAGATGGCGCTCGGGGTCAAAATCAGCCCGGAAATCCGCCGACTGCGTCGACTTCTCTATTGCGGCGAGTGGATCGAAAGTCACGCGCTGCATATGCACCTGCTGCACGCGCCCGATTTCCTGGGGTACGAGAGCGGGATCGCGATGGCGGCTGACCATCCCGACGCGGTCAACCGTGGCCTGCGGCTCAAAAAGCACGGAAATCAATTGCTGGAAGTGCTGGGGGGGCGCGCGATTCACCCCATCAACGTGGCGGTCGGCGGATTTTACCGCGCCCCCCGCCGAGAGGAATTCGCGAAGCTGATTCCCGATTTCGAATGGGGATTGCAGGCGGCGATCGACGCGACGCGCTGGGTCGCGGGACTCAAGTTTCCCGATTTCGAGCGCGATTACGACATGGTCGCGCTGGTCCATCCCGACGAATACGCCTTCAACGAGGGACGGGTCGTGTCGACCCGTGGTCGCGACGTTGCGGTGCTGGATTACGAAGAATACTACGACGAAGTCCATGTGGCGCATTCCACCGCGCTCCATTCCGAGACACTTCCCGAGCGGCGCTGTTACCACGTGGGGCCGCTGGCGCGATTGAACTTGAGTCGGGATCGGCTGTTTCCCGAAGCGCGGCGTGTTGCCGACGAAATCGGCTTCGAAACCCCCTGCTGGAATCCGTACCGCAGCATCGTCGCCCGCGGGATCGAACTGGTCCATGCGTACGCCGAAGCGTTGTCGATTCTGCGCGACTACCGCCCGTTCACGCCGTCGCGGATCGCGTACGAATACCGCGCGGGGGAAGGATGTGCCGCGACTGAGGCACCGCGTGGACTGATCTATCATCGCTATCAGGTCGACGCGGAAGGGAAAGTTCAGTTCGCCAAGATTGTGCCACCCACTTCGCAGAATCAGAAACAGATCGAAGACGATCTTCGGGCGTGGCTGCCGGGCGTACTCGACCGGCCTGACAATGAAGTGGCCCGGTTGTCTGAGGAACTGGTTCGCAACTACGATCCCTGCATCAGTTGTTCAACGCACTTTCTCAAGGTTGTGCGTCATGCTCGCTGAGCCGGTCACGCGATCCGGGTTCCTCTTCGTGGGACTGGGCAGTTCCCATGGCGACGACGCCGTGGGCTGGAAAGTCGCCGACGCGTTGCTCAAGATCTCGCCCGAAGGTCTGGTGATTCGCAAAGCACTCGCCCCGATCGACCTGCTCGACTGGCTCGAACCGGGGACGCGATTGCTGACGTGCGACGGGTGCCAGGGATTGGAAACCGGCGAAACGTGGAGACGCTGGGCCTGGCCTGATTGTAATGTTGCCTGGAAATCTGCCGTTGGCGTCCACGACTTCACCCTCCCCGGCGTTCTGGCGCTCGCGGAGAAACTTGGCCGGCTCAGTTTTGCCCCGGAAGTCTGGGGAATTGAAGTCGGCGCGTGTGAACCGGCAACCGAACTGAACGGGGATTTGGCGACGACCGTTGATACCGTCGTGGACGATGTGCTGGCGTTTGTGTCGAGTTCCTGCAAGGATTCCGCATGCACGAAGCCTCGCTCGTTCGTTCGTTGTTGAATCAGGTGACTGACCTTGCCCGCCAGCACGGCGGAGGTTCGGTCGCTGAGATCCGGGTGGAGATTGGACCGCTCGCCGGTGTCGAGCCATTGCTGGTCCGCAGCGCATTTGAACAACTGGTGTGCGGAACGGAATTCGACAGTGCGAGCCTGGTGATCGATGAGGTGCCACTTGTCGCCCGATGTGAAACGTGTGGCGAATTCGCGGTCGACGGATTCCGGTTTCGGTGTCCAGGCTGCGATGCGTCGCGCGTGACCGTTGTCCGGGGAGACGAATTCCGAATCGTCAGCTTTACCTTTGCCGAGACCGCCGAGAACCCGACATGACAGCCGTTGTCGCCCCCGTCGTCACGCCCCAGACTGTCGCCGTCAATCGGGACGTGCAGTCGGCCGCCCGCGCCGCCGCCGCCCGACTGCGGGCCGAATGGGCGAGCCGTGGCATCCTCGCGGTGAATCTCATTTCATCGCCGGGTGCGGGAAAAACGAGCTTGCTGGAAGCGACCGCCCGTCACTGGGCGGGGAAGCGAAAGATCGCGATTCTGGTGGGTGACCTGGCGACCGATCGCGACGCGCAACGGCTATCGCCACTTGCCCCGACGGTGCAATTGACCACAGGGGGGGCGTGTCATCTCGAAATACCGCTGATTCAGCGCGGGCTCGAGCAATTGGGAACACTCGACTGCGAGTTTCTGTTCATCGAAAACGTCGGCAATCTGGTCTGTCCCGCATCGCACGACCTGGGAGAACACGTCCGCGTGATTCTGCTCAGTACGACGGAAGGTGACGACAAGCCGGCCAAGTATCCTAAGGCGTTTCGAACCAGCCAGATTTTGGTCGTCAGCAAGACCGATCTGCTGCCGCACGTTCCGTTTTCGGTCGAGGCGGCGATCGCCGACGCCCGCTCGATTCAGCCCGATCTCGACTGCGTCGCGGTCTGCTCCCGGTCGGGGGAGGGAATCGCGGAATGGTGCGATCTGCTCGATCGGCACCGTGCCGCGCTCAACTCACCCCAGCCCACGTAGCGTGGGTTTCAACCTACGCGAGTCACGCCGCCTACAACGAATTCGATTGTACCGTGAGCGGCACGAATTGAGACATTTCGCGCCCGAGACCCCTGCCCCCTTGCGGGGCAGGTGAATGAGATCGAGGGCTAACCCCGGATGCCCGCACAGGGCGACGAGTCCGTCA
>JAPLOC010000437.1 GCA_026692825.1 Planctomycetota bacterium
CCGGGCACCGAACTTCACCGGTTGCCACGGAGTCTGGCCGCGACCGGGCGACGACGGGCCGACAAACGGCTCGAATGGCAACACACCACTCACCGCCACCAGCACCTGGCGATCCCAGACCGACATTTCGACCAAAGCCCCTTCCGTGAGACCGGGGGGAAGCGGGGCCTTCCGTAACTCTTCCGTTGTCTGTTCGTTGATCAGGCGGATTTCTTGACGGGCGGTGTCGAATTCACAACGACACGCCAGAACACCGTCTGTCATTGAGATCGCGAACACACCCGGTTCGCCGCGGAGCGCCACGGTCGCCGAGAACATCAGATCGCGAATCTTGTTCCCCGCTCCCCGCTCGCTGGTGTGGTTGTAGCCATACACATCGCGGATAGGGGCGACGTGCGAGGCGTCACTCAGGGAGCCGAGCGACTGTCGAAACGCGGCACTCGCCGCCTCGCGTTCCAGACGGTCACGCAACCCCCGGTCCAGCACGCCGCGACAAATCAGTGTGCGATTGGAATCGACGTAGGTCAGTTGGGTGCCCTGCAACAAGCCGGGCGACAGCGCCGCCGGCCAGTCAACCAGTTGCACACTGGTGTGGTGATCTCCCCCCGAACGGATCCAATGTCGGTAGCTGACCCACTCTCGAATCTCGTGATCTTCGGCCGTCGACTTCACCGACCCTTTGGGAGGGGCGAAGATGAACCGCTGGCTCCGCTCTGACCAGCCAGCCCGGGGAGGGTCAATCACCCAGCGCGGCTGCCAGTCGGGATCGCTGGCCGGTGGCTGATACGCATGGTCATGGACCAGAATCCGCATGCTGCGCTGGGTTTCCAGATCCTTCTGCTGGATCTTTCCCCCCACGTACAGGTCGCCCCACTTGATCCGAATCGATTCACCCGGCAACCCCGCCAGACGCTTCACATACGCCTGACCTGGTTTTGACGGATTCGCGAAGACAATGACATTCCAGCGACGCGGGTCGGCGAACTCAAAACTGGGACGCGACACCAGCAGGTGATCGCCATCGTTCAGCAACAACGGATCCACATCGATCTCGTCTTCGCCACAGTTGGGGCAGACGGCGGTTTCCGATCCCAGTGTCCCGTCGACGGCGAACGGGTAGTGGCACGCGGGGCACTCGGCCCGCTTGTGATATCCGAACAGGCACGGTGCCATCGACCCGGTTTCGATCATATACCCCCCGGCCAGAAACGCGCGAAACAGCACTACCAGCAACAGCAGTGCGACCGCGATTTCCACGACGGGGCGTATCGTGGAGACCGGCTGCGTGATTCGCTCGCCCCACTGCCGAAAACGATCGCCGAATTCGATCAACAACGCCCGAATCTTCCGGGAATCGGCAGCGCCGACAAACTGTTTTGCCTTCTGCACAGGGGGTGGCAAAGGCGCGCCGGAACCGCTCGCCGCCGCAGGTGAGCTGGCGTCGGTGTGGAGCGGCTTCGCGTCTTCAGACCGGGCTTCCGCCGGCTGGTGTGGTGGATCAGGTGGCATGCGATGTTTCACTATTCAACATTCTTTCCGCATCTGCGACAATCCCGACCCTCAATTGCCACTTCGGACATTCCCAGGAAGGATCGCTGCTGATGGAGACTCGTCGCGGGTTGTTTTCCGCGTTTGGCGTCGAATTGGAGTACATGGTCGTCGATTCGGAATCGCTCGATGTCCTCCCCGCCGCCGAGACGGTTTTGCGCGACGACGCAGGAACAATCACCGGCGAGGTCGAACGGGGGGACGTCTGTTGGTCCAACGAGCTGGTGGCACATGTCATTGAATTGAAGGTCGCGGAACCCGCCCCGACGCTCGACGGACTGGAACAGAAGTTTCAGGTCGAGGTCCAGGAGATCAATCGCCGACTCGAGCCACACAACGGTCGCCTGATGCCCGGCGGGATGCACCCCTGGATGGATCCGCTGGAAGAAACCGTATTGTGGCCCCACGAGTACAACGCCGTCTACGCCGCCATTGACCGGATCTTCAGTTGCCAGGGGCATGGCTGGTCCAACGTGCAAAGCGTGCATTTGAATCTCCCTTTTGGCAACGACGACGAATTCGGCCGGCTGCACGCGGCGATTCGTCTGGTTCTCCCCCTGCTCCCGGCACTCACCGCCAGTTCCCCGATGGTGGACGGTCGATTGACCGGCCTGATGGACAATCGGCTGGAATTCTATCGGACGAACGCGCGGGCGATTCCGCTGGTGTCGGGCAAGGTGATTCCCGAGGCGGTCTTCACATCGACCGATTATCGCGAGCAGATTCTCGAGCGGTTGTATGAGGCAATCGCCGAGCATGATCCCGAGAAGATTCTGCGGAATGAATGGCTGAACGCGCGGGGGGCGATCGCCCGGTTTGAACGAAACGCGATTGAGATTCGCGTGATGGACGTGCAGGAGTGCCCGGCCGCCGACGTCGCGATTTGTGCCGGGGTCGTGGCGGTGTTGAAAGAGCTAGTGGAGGAAACACACGTTTCCTTCGCGGCCCAGTGCGCGGTTCCCGTTGAGCCTTTGGCGAGCGTGTTTCTCGAAAGTCTGCGAAACGCGGAAAAGACCGTCGTCTGGAATGACGACTACCTGAAATTGTTTGGGATCCAGGAAGAGGAGTGTTCGCTCCGGGGGGTCTGGCGGACGCTACTCGATCGGGCGGCGGCGAAGAGGCGGATTGGTGCCGACCATTTGAAGACCCTCGAGATCATCGTGAACGAAGGCCCCCTCGCCAGGCGTCTTTCCCGCGGCCTGCGTGAGAAGGTGGAACCGGAGCCGGAAGCGGTGGAGGAGGTTTATGAATTCCTGTGCCAGTGTCTGGATGAAGGGGAGCTGTTTCGGGTTGAGGGGTAGGGGTGGCATTTGCACCCAGCACGGCCGAACAGGGGACCGGGAATCCGAGCCGCGCCCGTCAGGAAGCGGTAACCAACCCCCGTTTCCTGACGGGTGCGGCTGGGTGTTACGACCTCCTATCGCAGCTTTACTTAAAGAGCCGCGCACGCAGTA
>JAPLOC010000438.1 GCA_026692825.1 Planctomycetota bacterium
ATGCCGTTCGTTCTTCGACTCCACCCGCGGAGCCGCAAAAAACACCCATTTTCCCGGCGTTACCCACGGGTCACAAGACACCACAAACGAGCGACTCGTCTCGTTTTCATTGATCAAGACTCCATTCAACCCCACATCGAGAACCTGCAGGCCGTGCGGCAGATTCAACACGTCCACCGGAACTCTCCCCTGGAATCCATTCCGCCGCTCGATCGTCACCGTGAATCTCACCTGCTGACCCGGCTCAATCGCTGCCAGCTTTGGTTCCACAAACACCTTGAGGTCCGGAGGCGATGTCACCGTCACTTGATGCGCACCAAAGCCCGGGGTGCTGAATCTCTCCACAACTTTTCCATCGACTTGGCCGGTCGCAACCACCTTCCAGCGCAGTCCTTCGTCCCCCTGCGGTTGGGGCGCATCCTCGGCCGCCCCGATTTGGATCACTCCCGTCACCAGGTCCGGTCCGATCCGCGTCGTGGACGAGGTGAATCCCGGAGGCAATCCCTCCAATCGCACATCCACCGGTCCGTTGAAGTTGTCGAGTCGCTCGATGGTCACACCTCTTGCCGTTCACGAATGACCAGCCGATACGTCGCGTCCAACCCGCCGCGCCCCCGCACGTCCCGCAGCCGAATGATGTATTTGCCGTCCGCCGGCGGGTCGAACCAAAGGACCGAGTCACTCTGAAAACCCGGGCCGCCGTCGTCGTTCCGCCAGGGGAGATCGACCACGGGCATCCCGTTGGGAGGAAACTGTCGACCGGCCGGGTGAACTTCGACCTTGTATGCGAATCGATTGAGCGCATGCGCTTCGGGGGTCGTTCCCAAATAGCCCAGCCGCACTCCCCCCCGATCGAAAAACTTCATGTCTTCATCAGGCCCCAACGGCAGAATTTGAATCTTCGCGAGTTCGCCCCCCAGCAGAATCAAGTCGCCAGGGAGAAAATCCTCCCAGTTGTGCAGGCGAATCCCCTTGCTCCGCGAGTCGTGATCTCGCAGCTCGGTGTACGTCTCCGAAACCGAACGCAGAGTTTGCCGGGGAAGGACTCGCCCCTCCGCGTCCAGAATCTCAATCACCGAATCCATGGGTGAACCAATTCGCCGCGCGATCACTTCGATCGTCAACCGTTCTCCCTGCCGCGCCGTGAACGCGAAGTGGTCAACATCCGTTCCGATCTGATCGAGCGTGTGCATCCTGCCACTGATACCCGATGGAATCGTCACCACCTGGGCCAATCGGGGATCATCGTTCGGCTCCGTTTCCGTGACTTCCGCGAATCGGCTCTGCTCATAACGTACCGCGTTGAGCGAGGAGCCCAGTTTGGCCTGGACGATCGGACTGCGTCCCCCCGCGCCGGGGGCCGGCGAAATCGGCGCGACCCCGTCCAGATTGAAGCCGTCCACCATGAGACTTGTCACCTCGTTGGCCCCGCGTTCCCCTTGATCGGCCCCACGAATCGCCAGGGGGAAGACCCCCGTGACGAATGGGAAGAGTCCCGCATGGAGGTGATAGAAGTGGTTGCCTCCACCCGCGTTGTCGCGGTCCTGGATCTCCAGAGAATACTTGCCGGTCTGTGGTACCCGAAATCCCAGCGTCACCTCCGAGCGACCGGTCCGCCGCACCTGCGACGCGAGCCGTTGTCCGTTCATGTCGCGGACGGTCATTCTCGCCTGTAACGATGACCCCAAATTGGGGCCGGTGAGATGAAAGACCAACTCCTGCCCGTCGCTGGCGTCGAAGGACCAGACGTCGATGTCACCTCGAACCGCGATCGCCCCGGTGAGAGTCGCCGGCAGCGTCACAGGCGTCGCAACTTCACGACTGTTGTTGGGTTCCTTCTCCCCGACTTCGGCGAACGGTCCCACATAAAACGACCGGGCGGCGGTGCTGCCGAGCGGGGTATGCAGCCGTAGCGTGACAAGTTCCGGTTCAAAATCCGCAGGCAGATCGATCTCGCACGACACCTGATTGGCGTTTTTAGGATCGCCGGGGAGCAAGGTCGCGGTCAACCGCCCGTGCGAAACAAACAGCCGGTCGGCGTCGGCGATGTTCTGCCCGGAGAGAGTCAGCTTCACCTTCTGCCCGCGCACCACAGTGCGGGGGCTGATGGAATCGAGCCGGGGCACGGGGGGATTCGGTTTTGGCGGTGCCGGTTCGGCGGCGGGCGGGGTGGGCGGCGATTGTTCTAGAACAGCAGCCTTCGCGATGACGAGCGGTTTGGCTACCGGTTTCGCGTTCAGAACCGAAACCAGGTCCCGCACAAGTTTCGTGCTAGCGGTTTCAAACAGAGGCAACGCACCGTTGAACAGTCCGCAGGCGAGCCGCGTTCCCGCAGGATCCACCGCAAGCGTCAACGGCCAGTCGGGGAGTTCCTCGTAA
The DNA here is from genome assembly GCA_026692825.1 of Planctomycetota bacterium. Classification (GTDB taxonomy): domain Bacteria; phylum Planctomycetota; class Planctomycetia; order Planctomycetales; family Planctomycetaceae; genus UBA10511. The sequence goes on from JAPLOC010000438.1 coordinate 2,380, forward strand.
ACATGTCGCTCACGCAGCGTGGCGACTTCCCACGCCTTAACGCGACGGTCCTCGGAACCGGAAAACAGCGTCGCGCCGTCGGGGCTGTATGCGAGTGCCAAGACCGGGGCATCGTGCGCGAATGCCGCGCGTTTCAGTCGCGCGGTCGTCCCATTCCATTCGTAGACGCGAATCGTGCGATCGATCCCTGCGGCGGCGAACTCCAGTCCCTTGGGGTGAAATACGACCGCGTTGATCCCCTTGGTCGCCTCACTGAGGGTCAGCAGTCGCTCGCCCGTCTCCGCCGACCAGAGTTTCACCGTCTGATCGGCTCCCCCCGAGAGGATCGACTTGCCATCCGGACTGAACTGCGCGCTGTAAACCGGCGCGGTGTGGTGCCGTAGTGTGGAGACAACCTCGCCCGTCCCGGAGTTCCACAGCAGCAACAGCTTGTCGTAACTGGCGGTGACCAGTCGCGAGCCATCGGCGTTGTAGGCGACCGAGTAGATGGAATCGGTATGCCCGACGAACCGTTTGGGTTCCGGGTTCGGCAAAGTCCAGACCAGAACCTCGCCCGAAATCCCCGACTCGCCGCCGGCTGCCGCGACCCGCGAACCATCGGGATTGACCGCGACCGCGTTCAAATTCTGGGTGGCACCTTTCAAGACCACTTTCGTCGCACCGGTCGCCACGTCGAGCAGCGCGACCTCGGCACCGCGCGCCACCGCCAGCCAGCTTCCGTCTGGCGAAAACGCGACACCCGTGACGGAGGGGGCTGATTTTCGCTGTAACGCGTCGTGCGCGACGGGGACAGCCCGATTCGCGTCGTCAGCGCGGCAGTCGTCACCCACCAAGCGACACCAGCACGCGAAAAACGTCGACAGCAACATCCCGAGCCGTGGCCAATTCATCTGCGATCGCCTCTCGATTTTCCGCACGAACAGAATCTGACTCCGCGCCCGCGGCGCGACCCGCACCCCTAATGGACGAACAGGAATTCCTTGCTCGTCAGCACCGCCCACATGACATCTTCCAGCGCCTCCCGCTTCGCCGTGGCCAGAAGAGCCGGATCGGTGACCCCCTGGGCCACCTCCGCGAGTGCCGCAGTCAACCGTTGAGACTCTTCCACGGTCGGTGCCCGCGACAGCGAACCGAGGTAGATTCTCGCGATCAGCTCTTCGTCACCCACACCTTCGTCGATCCAGCGTTTCAGCACGTTGTCCGCCGACTTCAGCTTGTCGTTCAGCGTCTTTCCGTTCGCCAGATGCAGCGTTTGCGTGATGTTCGGCTCCGAATTCCGCTCGCACTCGCAGGAAAACTCCCGTGCCGGTCGGCCGAATGCCGACAGGAAATAGCTGGTCACGTTATTGTCCGGCAACTGCAACGCCCGCAATCCTTTGGGATAGTCGGGGAATTCGGTCGGAACCCGTGTGACCTGCGACAGCGCGTCGAGCAGCACCTCGGCCGACATCCGCTTCACCAGAAAGTGGGAATAGAACCGGTCGTCGGCGGCGTTGCCGGGGAGTGGGGCGGCGGTCCGCTGGTATGCCTGCGACCGCATCGCGGTCCGAATCAGGTCGCGCACGTTGTAACCCGATTGGACGAAGTGGGCGGCGAGCGCGTCGAGCAATTCGCCATTCGTCGGCGGATTGGTCGCCCGCAAGTCGTCGACCATTTCCACCAGTCCGCGTCCCATAAAATTCGCCCAGACCCGATTCGCCAGCGCTTTCGCGAAGTAGGGATTCTCAGGAGCGGTCAACCACTTGGCCAGATGGGCCCGGCGGTCGCGGGGATCTTGGTCAGCGAGCGCTTCGCCATCCAGCGGACGGGCGAGTGGAGTTCCGATGCGCGTCGGATGCTTGATGTTCCCCGCCTCCACCGAGAACACGACCGACTCGCCGTCGACCCCGGTGTCCTTTGTTCGAACGCGGGCGAAGAGATTCGCCAGACCATAATAGTCATCAAGCGTCCAGCGTTCGAGCGGGTGGTCATGGCACTGGGCGCAACCGACTGAGAGTCCCAGAAACGTCACCGTCGTCGCTTCACTTTGTACCTTGGGATCCTTGTGCAGCACAAAGTAGTTGGCCGCCCCGTTCTCCAGCGTGCTTCCCTGCGCCGTTAAAACCTGACGGGCGAATTCATCCCAAGGGCGATTGTCGGCGACGGCGTCACGAATCCAATTGTAGAACGACCAGACCGCCGGCCCCTTCAGTTTCTTCGTGCTGACCAGCAGCAGATCCGACCACTTGTAGCTCCAGTAATCGACGAATTCCGGGCGTGTCAGCAGCGCGTCGATCAGCAGATCGCGCTTGTCCGGTGAACTGTCCGCGAGGAACGCCCGCGTTTCCTCCACGGTTGGCAAAACCCCCAGCACATCGAGATGCGCCCGGCGGAGAAATTCGCTGTCACTGGCCGGGCCAGACGGGGGAATGTTGAGTCGTTGCAGCTTCGCCAGCACCAGCTCATCAATGAAATTCCGGCGGGGACTTTGGGTGCAGACTTCAGCCGGTCCCTGCTGGTCGAACGGCACACTGACATTCGCCACCGCGACTTTGCTGGCGAACCAGACGGTAATCGCCGTCTCTCCTCGACCAGCGACCGAGACCACCCCTTCCTCATCCACAGTCGCCACCCCGGCTTCGGTGCTGGTGTACTTGGCCCAGTGCGTCACATCGCGTTTCCGGCCATCGCTGTAAGTCGCCTGGACGAGCATCTGCTGTCGACCCTGACCCGTGAGAGTCACCTGGCGCGGCAGCACCTCGAGATTGACAACAGTGGCATCCGTCTTCGATGGGGCGGGAGCTCCTTGTGCGATCCATTCGGAAACAATGCGATATTCCAGGCTCTCTGGCTCGAAACGGGTTCCACCACCGTGGGGGACTTCGCCAGCTCCCTTGACAAGCAGCAAACTCTTCGCCGGATCAACTCGATTGATGCGTCTCCCCTTCGCCTGGCGAGTGAGGGTGTTGAAGTCCATTTCGTGGTCATAGCCACGGAGCGCGAGCTTGAAGTTCTTTTTTCCCGCCTGCGCGCCGTGACACGCCCCCATATTGCATCCCGCGCGGGTCAGCACCGTCTGGACATCGTGGCGAAAACTCCAGGGTTCGTCGGCTGCTGACTGCCGGACGACGACGCGGGAGGAAATTCGCTGGCCGTCCACTTCCGCAGTGAGCGTTACCTCTCCATCCCCCACGGGTGACAACACACCCTCTTCCAGCCGGACAATGTCGGGGGAAGAGAGCGACAGTCGTGCCGACCCGGTCACATCGCCGGCCGGTTGGCCATCGGTGAGACGCTCGACCACGACCCGTTGGAGGGCGTGCGGTCCGACGAGTTCCAGCTTTTCCGGAAGAATCTGATAGGTCTCAGCCGCCTTCGCGATTCCGAGTGACACGCACCAGAACGCGAAGAATGTGAAAACCAGGGAGTGCGGGGGGGCATTCCAAGATCGCAGGCAGGCACGGAACATCGAGTGAAATCCCATCGTCGGCGGAACCCGAATTGAAACTGTCGGCCAGATGTCAGCCGGAGCGCAGGATCGATCTCGGGGTTAGCCGATGTGGGGGGGATTATCTCACAGCGACCAGGGGAATGCGATTGATCCGCAATGCTGCCGCAAGCGGGTGGTTGTTTCAATTCCTCGAAGCAGATCCTGACCGTCGCCGCCGAAATTCCATTTGACAATCGATCGCCGCGCCCATACTCTGACTTCACAGCTTTTGGCCTGGGGCGAGTGGTGGTTCTCAGGCTGGATGGAATTGTCAATTGTCGACTCATGGAATAATCGAAGGGGATTGCGATGCGGGAACTCTGGTCAAATTTGCGGCCTGTGGTCATTGCCGGCCTACTGATTACGACGGCAGTGAGTCTGTTTGGGATTTCGATGAGTGGGGAGCCGGCGGCGACGGCCCCTTCTGGCTTGGCCGTCGAGATCTTAATCAACCGAGGAGGGCAGTTGCTGGACGACGATTTCGAAGAATTTGGCACCCGAGAACGCCACTGGTACGTCGACCCGGGGGTGATCAGCCGATTCGCCTCCAGCCCCGTTGTTGTGAAACAGGTGATCAACAACAATCAGATTTCGCAATTGCCCCTGATTCAAAAAGCGAC
>JAPLOC010000439.1:0-4468 GCA_026692825.1 Planctomycetota bacterium
CTAGTCCGCCGCTTGCGAGGCTGGCAACAGGCGTCGCCCGGGAAATTCACAGGGAAGAGTCGCGCTCTCCCCGGTGCGTGACAGTCGTTAGCGTTGAACCGCTCCCAAACTCCCCTGGCACGCGTCAATCACTTTCTTCTGCACCGCGTCGACTTCATCTGCCGTCAATGTCCGATCGGCGGCGCGGTAGTGCAGCCGAAAGACGTACGACTTCTTGTCGGCCGGAATCTGCGGGCCACGATACTGGCTGGCGAATGTCGCCCATTCCAACAGCGGGCCGGTGGCCTTCCGCACCACCTCTTCCAACTCTCCCCAGCTCACCGCTTCATCCAGCACGAAATTCAAATCGCGTTCAATCGCGGGATATTCGGGGACCGGGCGGAACTCGGGCGAAAACTGTGCGAGCTGATCCAGCACCGCCAGATTGATCTCGAAGAACGACGCGCCGTCGTGCAGGTCGAGCCTGTTTCGGACCTCGTCCGAAACCTCTCCCAGCCATCCCAGGCGCTGTTCTCCCACCTTCAACTCCGCGCCGCGACCCGGCTGAAACCACGCCGCCTCGGTGTGAACAGTCGTCAGATGCAAGGCGTGGTTTGTCACATCGAGCAACTGTTCCACGACTCCTTTCAATTCGACGAACGACCGGCCGCTCACTGCGGACAGCACCTTCGGCTCAGCGGCCGGATTTCCCGGCTCGGCGGCGAGGAAGACCCGGGCGATTTCAAAAAGCTGCGAGTTGAACGTCCCGTGCCGTTCGTTCTGCCGTCGGACCGACAACAGACTCGGAACCAGTGACTGCCGCAGGATACTCTCGCGATGCCGCGACGAATGCTCGACATGCAACGGCGGTCGGTCGGTCCACGGCCGAACGAGTCCGTGCAGATCTTCCGAGACAAACGACAGCGTGACCGCTTCGAAAAAGCCGGCTCCAACCAATGTTTGCGACAACCGCTCGCACAATCGGTCGTGGGGCGTCGTCGCGCTGATCGCCAGGGGGACGACCGCGTCTTCGGGAATCTTTTCGTAGCCGTGAACGCGAGCCGCCTCTTCGATCAGGTCGATTTCCCGCGACAGATCGCGGCGCCATGACGGAGGAACAAACGAAACCGCTCCCGGCTCGGGCGCGGGGCGCTGTTCGAGTCCCAGCACTTTCAGAATCCGTTCGACTTCCGCCTGGGGAATCTCGATCCCCAACACACGCGGAATCTGCGACAGCCGCAACGTGACCGGATCGCGATTCGCTTTCGGCGGCTGGCCAGTGGCGATCACACCGTCGCACAATTCTCCGCCGGCGGTTTCCAGGATCAATTGCGCGCAACGTCGGCTCGCCCAATCGAGATTCGACCGGTCGACTCCCCGTTCAAAGCGGTAGGAAGAGTCACTGTGCAGATTGAGTTTGCGGGCGGTCGCGCGGACCGACATGGAACTGAAATCCGCCGCCTCGATCAGCACGTTGACCGTCTGGTCGTTGATCTCTGAATCGAACCCGCCCATCACGCCGGCGATCGCCGCCGGCCGGACCGCGTCGGCGATCACACACATGTCCGCCGTCAGTTCATACACCTTCTGGTCAATCGCGGTGATCTTTTCCCCCGCGACAGCCCGGCGGACGACAATTCGGCGGCCTTCGAGTCTGTCGAAGTCAAACGTATGCAACGGCTGGCTGCATTCCATCAGAACGTAGTTCGTGACATCCACCACGTTGTTGATCGGACGGATCCCCAGCGTCTTCAGCCGGCGCTGCATCCAGTGCGGACTGGGGCCGACCTTCACCCCGCGAATCACGCGTGCGGCATACATCGGACACAAGTCGCCCGCTTGCAGATCGACACTGGTCAGCGTCGTGACAGCAGGTCCGGTCGCTTTGGGGTCGGCTGGGGGGAGTCTCCAGTCCCGTTCAAACAGGGCGGCGGTCTCGCGGGCGACACCCAGGTGACAGAGGCCGTCGGGACTCGATCGCGATGTCCCCTTCGACATCCTCGATAGATTCCAGGTTCAACCCCGCCATCATCAGACGGTTCGCCAGCGTCTCGGCGGGCATGTCGAGCCGAACGTATTCCTTGAGCCAGTTCCAACTGACAATCATCGCGGCATCCAAAGACAGACTGGGAGTAAAGCAACCAGCCCGGCTGCCGAAAGACAGCCGGGCTGGGAATCAGCTCAAGTGAAGAACCTTCCAACCGGCACTACGCTTCGCCGGGACCAGCGGTCCCGCCGGTGTAGCGTTCGCCGTCCGGCTCGCCCGTGATGTGTTCGACTTTGTAGCCCCCCTTCGTCATGAAGTAGACGACGAGCAGCAGGTAGCCGGCCCCCATCATGGCGGGAACCCAGGCGGTCATACGCAGAGCATATTTACCGCTGTTGAGGTTGCCTTCAACAACCTTCTTTTCCTCGGGCGACTGGTCCTCGACCTTTTTCGCACGGATGTCTTCGAGTTTTTTGCCATTGAAGCCCGCGACGGTGGGCAGTCCGGGGAGGAACGACTTGGGTTCCCCTTCTTTGTACTCTTCGTACAGCTTCGGTTCGGCTTTGGCGAACTCATTGGCGACGTAGTAGTCCTGTTTGTAACCGATGCCAGGACCGCCGAGGTAACCAGCCGACAGCATGCCGATGCCGCCGATCACGCCCATCGTCAACGCCCCCCCCTTCGGGAACCGTTCACCGACCACACCCAGCATGGTGGGCCAGAAGAACGTCTTGCCGATGCCGTAGACAGTTCCCATCAGCAGAATGGTCGTTCCGGAAATTCCTTCCGTTCCCAGGCCACGCAGCCCGATGAACGCCAGCACGGCGCTGATCAGCAGCAGCCCGAGGGGATTGATCTTTTCGACAATCGGGCCGGCGAAGAATCGCAGGGCGAACATGATGCCCGACGTCCAGATAAAGAGCCATGTCGCCCCCTTGCCGATCGAGGCGTTCATGATGTTCTGAATCCAGCCGTCGGTTCCCAGTTCGACATATCCGACCATCGCATGCAGCACGAACAGGAACAGCAGGATCGGGCTGGCGAATTCGATCAGCATCGTGGAGAACGGAATTCCCGCCGACTTCGTTTCCGACTCGGGGAATTTTTCCTTGAAAATCACGAATCCGTAGTACAGAGCCGGGGGGATGAAGAACGCGACGGCGACTTCCCACGGCAAGTGGACGAGGTAAGCATCTTTGCCACAGAACAAGAGGGCGAGAACGCCACCCAGAATCAGGCCGCCCGGCCAGCCGGCGTGCAGAATGTTGAGGTAGTGCGTCTTCTGCTTCGGATAAAGAGTCGCGACCAGGGGGTTGATCACCGATTCGCACACCCCGTTACCCAGTGAGAACAGCAGCGCCCCCCAGTAAAGACAGTCGTAGGCCGCGTCGCCGCCAGACGATTTGTAAAGCGCCGTCGCGGCGAAAGTGACCACCGCCGACGCCATGTGCAGCAGGAACGCCAGAATCATCAAGGGCTTATAGCCAATGCGGTCGGCGAACAGACTGCAAACGATGATTGTGAAGCCGAAGCCTTGCAATCCGCCGCCGGTGATTCCCCCCAGCCGGGTCTTGTCGAATTCAAACGCGGCGCTCCAGTCGTCGAGGATCGCCCCGCGAATCGAAAACCCGATCCCGGCTGCAATGAGGGTGAAGAAACTCGCGAGAAACAGCGCGCGGTTGCTGCTTGAATTGGCGTTCGGTGTGCTCATAGGTCCAGCCGGGTATCGAAAACGAAGTCCAGGAGCGTACGACCATGCTCGTTCGACGTTCCGTCGGGGCATCGCCAGGAGCGCCTGGCGACCCGCAAGGCTGCCCATACTAGCGGCAGGTTCGCCCGAATTCCACCACGGGGCGGTTCGATTGCGGGTGAGTCGCCCCGTTCCGTAAACTAGAGTCCGCGCGATCGGCATTCAGACCAGATTCATCGAACCGCTCCCGTCCGGAAGTGACGTCCTTCATTCCGCTTCCTGACGGGCGCGGCTCGGTTGTGCTGCTTTCTCGTTTGACTGTGAGTTCGCGTTAAGTCGCCTGACCGCCCGCTTCACGACACTTCGCAGGAGTCGACGCATGTTCCGTTCCGTGTTCGCGTTCGTTATCGCTCTGGTTTTGGTGTGGGGTTCGGCATCCGCGCAAGCCGCCGGCGATCTCGACGACCTGCTCCGCGTCATTCCCGAAGACGCCAACGTGCTGATGGTCGTCCGCGTGCAGGACATTCTCAAAAGCCCCCGGGCGGCAAAAGAGGATTGGGCCAAGAAACAGGAAGAGGCGTACTTGGCCGGTGCCGAGGCGATTCCCCCCTGGTTGTCGGAAATTGTCCGCGCCACGCACCTGCACCTCGAAGATTCCAGCATCGGCTGGTCGGTGGGGGTCGCCCGCACCATGGGGCCCGCGAACATGCAACGAATCGCCGACCACAATTCGGGCACCGTCGAAAAGATCGGCAAATCGCAAGTCGTGAAGACCCAGGAAAAGGGCTATTTCACGCAACTGGGACCGAAGA
>JAPLOC010000439.1:4502-7487 GCA_026692825.1 Planctomycetota bacterium
CGAAGATGATCGGGGTGATCGCGCCCGCCTATCGGCAGCAAGCCGCCAAGTGGTTGAAATTCGCCAGTTCGAACACCGAGTCAAAACTCCCCGCCTACTTGGCCGAAGCGGCCCAGAACCCCGCCCCGATCGTCATCGCGATCGATACGCAGGATATGATCGACCCCGATTCCCTGCGGAACTGGCTGAAAAGCACCAAAAGCCTCGAAGGGAAACCGGGCAAAGTCGACGGCGTCTCGTACATTTACAACAACATGAAGGGAATCACCCTGACGGTCACGTTTGGTGAACAGACCACCATGCAGTTGACTCTCAATCTGGGGGTTCCGGTGGGAATCAACAGCCTGGAAGTGAAACGAACGCTCATTGAATACCTGGAGGATTCGGGAGCCGCCTTCAGCGATCTCAACAACGCCGAGCTGACGGCGAAAGACAAGGTCGTCACCCTCACCGCACCACTGACGGACGCCGGCCTGCGGCGGATCTTTTCACTGATCGTCACCCCAAACCCGGGGGGCTCACATAGCATGAGCGAAACCCCACCCGTCCCCCAGGCCGACGTCGACGCGAAAAAGAGCAAAACCGCTTCGCAACGGTACTTTTCGCAAGTCGACCAGATGATCGACGATCTGTCGAACAAGACCGCTCGGGCGAACAATTACGATCGGACCGCCGTCTGGCACGATTCGTATGCGAAAAAGATTGACAGCCTGTCGTTGAAGGATGTCGACCCGGCACTCGCCGACTATGGTCGCAACATCAGCCAGAAGCTGCGTGCGATTGGGGCGTCGTTACGCGGGGTGTCTTTGAAGCTCAGCACCGCGCAGAATTCGCTGGTGGTGGATTATTCGGTGAACGCCGGTCATTTCGGTGGCTGGAACGCCGGCGGCTACCTGGGTGGGGCGGCGATGTATTCCCCCCCGACGTGGCGGGCCACCAGCAATCTGGAAGATGTGCGCAAGAGGCAAGCCGACGCGGTGGAAAAAGGTGCCGACCAGCGCGAACAGATCTGGCAGTCGATCGAATCGGACCGCCAGGACGTCCGCAAGAAAATGCTCGAAACGTTTGGCGAGGATTTCACGCAGGGGAAATAGCTCAGTTCAGCAATTTGCCGAGTCACGGCCAAGACCCGGCGAAGCACGAGAGCCATCACATCCGATGCGACACGGACCACTACGGGGACGCGTGACATTGCAATGATGCGCGACTTAACGCTCCGAAACTACCGTGGGTTCCAAAATCTCACGGTCAGCGACCTGGGGCGAATCAACCTGATCGTCGGGACCAACAACGCCGGAAAGACTTCGCTTCTGGAGGCGGTGGAGTTATTAGTCTCCAACGGAGACGTGTTATCGTTTTGGGCGACGATGTCCCGGCGCGGTGAAGATTTCTTTGAAGAAGGAGAGCGTGGAAACAGCCCTCGGGCCATCGACATTCGTCACCTTTTCTACGGACATGTCTTGCAGGTTGGTAGCGAATTCTGCATCCAGGGATCGACCGACCAGAGTCCGTTGAGATTTACTGCTCGAATCAAGGACTCCGAGGTGGATAATCCGGGAAACGGGCAGTTGGATATGATCAGCCCGGGAACGGACGATGGCGCACCGGAAGACCAGAATTACAGTACGAACGCAATTGAGCTCGAGTGGTCTGGTTCTCAGCCCGTACACGTAGTTGCCGAGGTTTCCCGACGTGGGGGGGTCACGTCATTTCCTCCAAGGCGAGCGTCACGGTCGGCCGTCGTCGGTAACCCCAGTGTGCGATTTGTCACGGCATCGTCCATTTCGCCGGAAAATGCGATTATGCTCTTTGAAGAAATTGTTCTCACCCCGGAAGAAGATCTGGTCATTCAGGCGCTGAATATCATCGAACCGGGCATCGAGCGAATCGCGACCAGCGGCGGTGAGCGGTGGAGGATGGGTTCATCCCGGTCGGGTAGCCGGGGGGGGCTTCTGCTGAAGTGTAAAGATGTCGGTGATCGAATTCCCATTGGGAGCCTGGGAGACGGAATCTGGCGACTCCTTGGGTTGGCACTGGCACTGGTGCGTTCCGCTGACGGCGTCGTGCTCATCGACGAAATTGACACGGGACTGCATTACAGCGTCATGGAAAAAATGTGGTCGTTGGTGGCTGAAACCGCACGTCGTTTGAACATCCAGGTTTTCGCCACGACCCACAGCCGAGACTGCTATGAAAGTCTCGGAGTCGCATGTCGAAGTGTTGATTCACAACGTGGCGAAATCACGATCCAACGTTTGGAGAAAGGAAAACAGCGTTCGACTGTCTACTACGAGCCGGAAATACGCGCGATTCGCGAAAGTCGCTTGGAGCAGAATCGCTTCGAGGTGCGATAATCGTAGCAATTTCCAAAGATGCCAATCCGCGCCAGCTACTGGTCGAAGGGCAACGCGACCTGCGGGTGATTCCGGAGTTCATGGAGTGTTTTTTCCAGAAATCCCGATCGAATTACCCAGGCAGGGTCTGATTATCGAAAACGACGATGGATTGAGATTTGGCGTTTGGGTGATGCCGGATAATGAGCGTCCCGGAAGGATCGAATCGTACCTCTCACAATTCGGACCGGGAATTGACGACACACTGTGGCAATGGCTCAAGGAACACTGCCTGACCGCTCGCGGTAAAGTTCAGGCACCGTTCAAAGAAGCTCATTTCGACAAGGCCGTGATCTATTCTTGGCTCGCCGTACAAGATGAACCCGGGGAACAACTGCATATCGCGATCAAAAAAGGGCTCCTCCGGCCCAGGTCGCCCGTCGCGGACCCGTTCGTGAATTGGTTTCGCAAACTGTTCGACGTGTGAGGAAGAACGTAAGGCGGGGACAAGGCCCCGCACTCCAGGTCAGCGCTGGGTTGCCTCCACCGAATGTCCGGTTTGCAGAACTTCGTTTTCCGCGTCATCGCGCGACTCCTCGGGGAGTCTTGCGACCGGCAACGTGTCGACCGTTCCCACAATAATGTGGTCGTG
>JAPLOC010000440.1 GCA_026692825.1 Planctomycetota bacterium
ATGTCGTTCACCGTCTGCACGGCCGTGGTCAGCGTGCCAAAGTCGCGTGCGGTCGCCGCTGTTCCCCCCGCATCCTGTGACCCCGCAATCGAGGCTGCGGAAATCGCGAGGGTGTACGCCGTGTTGATTTCGGAATTCCAGGGGGAAACCTGCAGGAAGTACGTCCCCTTCATCAACGGTTCACCGTTAAAGTTGAACGTCGCCCCGCTGTAGTAGTTGTCGCGGCTTTCAAGCTGTTCATCGCCCGCCAAAACGCCGTCGTTGTTCAGATCGCGATACAACCGGGCCTGCACCAGCTCGGAGAGGCCGCTGAACGTTGCCGACAAAGTCGAGTCGGTCGAAAGGGTGAATTTGTAGACGTCGGTGTCACCCCACTGCGCGATGTCGTTGACGGCTTGTTGCGCCGTGGTGAGCGTGCCAAAATTCCGGGCCGTCCCAGTGTTACCCCCCGCATCCTGACTGTTGGGAATCGCCGTCGCGGAAATCGTCAGCGTGTACGGAGTGTTGGTGGTGGAATTCGATGGTGCCAACTGCAAGAAGTAGGTTCCACCAGCCAACGGTTCCCCGTTCAGGTTGAACGTCGAACCGGTGTAGTAGTTGTCTCGGTATTCGAGCTGTTCGTCCCCCGCAGACAGAGTCGAGTCGCTCGGCAGATTGAATCGGAACAGATCGACATCGCCTGACTGCAGCCGATCACTGGCGGTTTGCCTTGTGGTGGACAAGTTCCCCAGGTTGACAGCGGTCGCGACCGTCGCCCCGGGGTCCGCGAGCAAAACACGATTCTCCAAAGACTCCACGAGGGCCGTGAGCCGACGATCCACAACTCGACGCTTGCGACGTGCCCCGGGGCGTTGCCCTTGTGACAACCAACCCGACAGCCTTGCTTTCAGCAGGGACCACGGTTTCTGCATAAACATGAATCGACTCCGGTTTCAAAAAGTGACGGAATTTGCGCGGAGAGTTCCTGGATCAACAGGACGTTTCGTGCCGCGAAAACGAAATCGCGCCCGCCCCCAACTTCACCAAGAGTGGGGCCGCGATTTACGGGTTACAATTACAAAGACGGAACTTGCCCGAAAAATTTCGGCCGATTCCCATCGGATTTCAATTTTTTCTGACAGGTCCTTGTGGGTGTGTCCTGAGGCGAGTCCAAAGTCCGCACCCAAGGAAACGAAAGGCATTGACTGGCTGAAAATGAGCGTGAATCGAAGTGGATTCCCACTTGCAAGAATGGGCGAAAATCAAGTTGGCTCCGACGTCTTTATTCCTGTACACGCCAGCAACCGGCCCAGGTTGCCCGTGTGAGTCCGCCGCCGCGATCGTGCCTCGCGCGATCTCTCGCTGCCAACGCCCACGATTCTAGACCGGAGAAGAGAAAGTGAACAGCCAACGACTCACGATTTTGTTTGCGTTCGTCCTGGGAATCCCAGGTGCTTCCATCGCGGTCGGGGCCGACTACCTGGGTGAACAAACTCGACTCCTGGGAATGCTTGTCACCGGAGCCGCTCAGCGGACACCAGCCCGCAGCTCAGGCCGAAACGGCGCCGGCGTGGAATTGGACACCGTAGACCCCCGCGCGGAGGATCCCGACGAACAGGAAAGCCATCGCAGGCGATTGCCGGAAATCACCAGCGCCGCCCGCAGGGTCCACGCGCGGGGCCAGACACTGGATGAAAAGATCCGCCCACTTTGGGAAAAGCGGACTCCATTCGACGCGCAGGTGAAGGTGCAAGAAAAAGAATTCAATCGACTCAACGTGGAATCGCAAGATGTCGCGAATTATGGAAAAGCGGCCGAACGACGTGCGAAACTTGCAATCAACGACGTGGATCGGCAGGCCGCTCTGAACGATGCCAACGCGGCACAGATTCGATACAACGAGCTGGATGCGAAAGCCCGTGTCGTGCTGAAGTATCGCGACGCGGCCAAGGTTCAACTGGATGGCCTTGATGCGCTGCTCAAGCCGTTGTTTGATGAAAAGGTTCGCTTGCGGCGGGAACTCGACCAGCTCGAAACGGACTGGCTGGCGATACGCACCCCCGAACTCAAGTTTGGCCGCAGCGACGCCGAAACGCTGTTCGATGTCGCCGACGAATGGATTCGCCTCCATCCGGAATCGCACGAGGCGTTCGCCTGGCGCGCGCTGGCGTATTGGCAACTGGGACGACGAGACCAGGCGATCGCCGACGCTGAAAAGGGATGTGAAATTTGGAAGATGCGGAACACCGGAGCGAAGCGTTTGCCACCCTGGATTCGGGGCTGGGCGGTCCATGGCATGTTGCTTCAGACAACTCGCCAGAAATCCGCCGGCGAGAAGTCATTGGGGGACGCCCGGCGGGAGAGTGGGGCCCGCGACCCGTTCGTACTCACCATGAGCGGAATTGCCAAACTCGAAACACGGAAGCCAGCGCAAGCGATTGGAGAGTTTCGTGCCGCGCTCAAACAGGATCCCGAATTCGTCCCCGCCCTGCATCGACTCGCGTCTCTGCTGGTCACGTCGCATGACCCCAAAATCCGAGACGTTGACAAGGGATTGGAATTCGCCGAACAGGCGTGGATCGTTTCGGGTCGCCGAAGCTGGCGAATCCTCGAGACTCTCGCCCGGGCTTACATCGCCGCTGATCAGCCCGACGATGCCGAGCGGGCGATCGAACGTCTGCGTTCGCTGATCCCCAAGACCGAAGGGTCACGTGTCACCGAACTCGAGGAACTCCTGTCCAATTCCGCCGCGCGGTGAAACTGTTGAACCTGCTCCCGATCGACCGCTTGTTGACGGATCGCGACTATTCGTTGCCTGGCCACAACTTGTGCCGCCAGGTCGACAGTTGTTGAAGCCGTCCGCCCGCAGCCGATGCTATTTCGTTTCCGCGTACCTCGTGCAGGGGGCGGCATAATATTCGTGACCTCGCTCGGTTGTTCCTGCCGGGGGTTTTACTCTAACTTGAACGGAGACGTTGAACCGGCGCGGACGATTTTCGAAGCCGCGAAGGAGCTGACTGAGGGGGAATCTCCCGCCGGTCGGTTTCTCGAACCAGTTTTAGTTCGCCGACCCTGCGCGAAAACGCATCCCTCCTCCGCCCGATTTGATCGACTGTGACCCAGGAACGCCTGCTCGTTACGCTCTGTACCTACAACGAACGGGACAACGTCGCGGCTTTACTTCCGGAGATCTGGAAGGGGGCACCATGGGCCGACATTCTGGTGGTGGATGATAACTCGCCCGACGGAACCAGCGACTTCGTTCGGGAATGGAGCGAGCGCGATCCGCGAGTGCATTTGCTGCATCGACCGGGCAAGCTGGGTTTGGGGACCGCGACACTGGCGGCGCTGAAATACGCCGTCGACCACGACTATACGTGGGTCTTGAACCTTGATGCCGACTTCAGCCATCCACCCCGCTACATCCCGGACCTGTTGGCACTGGCTCCCGCATGCGACGTGGCGATTGGTTCCCGTTATGTCGAGGGGGGGGGGGTCGTAGGCTGGCCGTGGAAGCGGCATCTGATGAGCCAGGCGATCAATCTCTATTCGCGGGTATTGTTGCGATTGTCGACGCGCGATTGCAGTGGAGCGTTTCGCTGTTTCCGGGTCGCCTCCCTGAAACGGGTCGACTTCTCCCGATTTCTGTCGCGGGGGTACGCTGTGGAAGAAGAACTGCTCTTTCGGCTGAAAAACGTCGGAGCGAGATTCGCTGAAACGCCGTTCGTTTATGAGGAACGGCGACACGGATCCTCGAAAATCAGCCTCCGCGAGGGCATGCTGGCGTTGTGGATTATTTTTCGGCTGGGGTTGCTCGGCGGGTAAGACGTCGCACAATCTCGTCAACCGGAATTCACAGGAGTCTTCATCCCCGGGGACGGTAATTCCTTCCGACGAAGTGGCGAACCGGTCGTAGCTCGTTACACTCCTCGCGTCGCTCGTTACTTTC
Source organism: Planctomycetota bacterium (assembly GCA_026692825.1). GTDB lineage: Bacteria > Planctomycetota > Planctomycetia > Planctomycetales > Planctomycetaceae > UBA10511. The sequence goes on from JAPLOC010000440.1 coordinate 3,929, forward strand.
GCTCCAACTTCACTTTGTTCATGACCGCCCCCGACCGCAAACCGATCGTCACTGTTCAACAACACATCCTCCAGGACCAACGCAAGTTTCCCGGTGCTTCCGGTAAATTTTCGTGGCTGCTCTCGGGGGGGACGCTCGCGACGAATATGATTCAGGCAAAAGTGCAGCGAGCGGAACTCACCGATATTCTGGGGGAGTTTGGCCACGTCAACGTACAAGGAGAGATTCAGCAGAAGCTCGACGTCTACGCCAACGACGTACTGCACCATAATCTCAGTGTCCGGGAGAGCATTGGCATCCTCGCCTCGGAAGAAAACGAAACGCCGATCACGATCAAACACGCCACGCCCGACGCGAAATATGCGGTGATTTTTGATCCCCTGGACGGAAGTTCGAACATCGACGTCGGAGTCGGCGTGGGAACCACATTCTCCATCCTGAAACGTCCGGAAAACGCCGACTACCACGACGTCGACCGCTGGTTGATGCAGCCCGGCACCAAGCAGGTCGCCGCCGGCTACGTCGTTTACGGTTCGTCGACGATTCTGGTCTACAGTGTGGGGCGGGGAGTACACGGCTTCACCCTCGATCCGGCGATCGGTGCCTATGTCCTCTCGCATGAAGACATGCGGATGCCCGAACAGGGAAAGTACTATTCGGTTAACGAAGCGAACCGCGATTCGTTCTCCTCGGGCTACCAAAAATTTCTCGACACCCTGCGTCGCGGACTGAACGGGAAACGGTATTCGTCGCGATACATTGGCTCCATGGTCGCTGATGTGCATCGGACGCTGCTCAAGGGGGGAATCTTCCTTTACCCACCGACTGCGGAAAACCCTGGTGGAAAACTGCGGTTGTTGTATGAAGCGTCGCCGATCGCGTTTCTGGTCGAGCAGGCGGGAGGCATTGCGACCGATGGTTTTCGACGAATTCTTGAGATTGAGCCAACGAGTATTCATGAACGCACCCCGCTGGCGGTCGGTAGCCGGGTTGAGATGGAAGAACTCGCGCGTTGCCTGAACGAGTCGTAAGGGGAGGATTTCGAGGTGAGCCCGAATCGGCCCCTGCTGCCAGCTTTCT
>JAPLOC010000441.1 GCA_026692825.1 Planctomycetota bacterium
CAGCGACCAGGCATCGCCGGCAATGTGGTGGATGAGCAGGCGGAGCACGTGCCGGTCGGGTCCAAGCCGGAGGAGCGTCGCCCGCACCGGCATGTCGGCGGCCAGCTCAAACCGCTTCAGCCGAAAACTCGACAAAACCTCTCGAACATACGGCGCCACCCCCACCACCACGTCCGCTTCCCGGTACGTTCGCCTCAACAGCGGGTCGATTCTCAGCCGCAATCGGTCGAGACCGCGGAATTTGGTGTACCAGGCGGCACCGGCACATTCCCTTTGAAACCCGGGTGGTGTTTCCAGGCTGCCGGCCAGAGGCCCAAAGATTACGGGAATTCCCAGTCGAATCCCCGGGCAGGGGTAGCGCATCGCCAGGGGGCCGACCTGGTGAATCAAATCGAACTTGCGTCCATCGCGGATCGCCTTCTTCAACCACCGCCGAGCGGAGCGATGGTACCGGATATATCCCGGCTTGAGCATGCTCGCCAAGCGTTCCCATTTGCCCGTCAGCGGAAGGTCGTCCCACTCGACCACTTCGACCCCTTCAAGCTGCTCGGAGGCGGGCTTTCGGCCAGGTCGCCGAAGCGTCAGGAGGGTGATTTCACACTGTTCCGCCAAGCCGCGAACCCACTGGAAACAGCTCCAGGATTCCCCCACATCGGTCCCGTCGCAACCGGGGGCCAGTACCACAACTTTGGGCCTGTCGCTCATGTGGCGTATTTCTCCCGTGTGGGCCAGAGTGAACGATAATCCTTCAGAACTCCCCAGAAGTGATCGCGCCGTCTGCGGGCCGAGTCATTCCGGCGGACCAGCGAAACCAGCGACCAGTATACCCAGCGGGTCGCCTGAAAACCCGCCAGAATTCCCCACGCCAGCATCGCCTGGAACCGACCTCCATGCTTGCGGTGGAGGTGGATCAACCCGTCTGTCAGCATCACATCGCGACGATGGTTGCACTGGCGGCTGCTGAGACTGCCAAAATGGACGATCTCCCCCACCGGGGCGAATCGCATGATCCACCCGGCCTTGGTGAATCGCAGGCACCAGTCGGTCTCTTCGCCGTAACAGAAGAAGCTTTCGTCCAGCATTCCGACTTCGTCGAGCGCCTTGCGACTCACAAACATGTAGCAACCGGTGACGGTTTCGACGTCCATCTCGCAGTCGCGTTTCCAGTCGAGCATCTGGTACCGCCCGCAGAACTTTGGCCAGCGGAGGCGGAATAAACCGCTGCTCAAAAGAAACAGATTCAGTAGCGAAGGATGCCGCCCACAGGTGAGCTGGACGGTTCCGTCCCCGTTCAATACCCGGCAAGCCATCACTCCGACTTCGGGATGCTGTTCGCAGTAATTGAAAGAGGCAGTGAGAACCTCTCCCTTGACGAGCGTGTCGGGGTTGAGGAGCAACACGTATTTTCCGGTCGCCAGCCGAATCGCCTGGTTATTGGCGGCGGCGAACCCGCAGTTTTTGGTGTTCGCGATCAGTTGGGCCTGGGGGAACTCCTCCGCAACCATCTCCGCCGAGCCGTCGGACGACGCGTTGTCGACGAGGAATACTTCCGTCTTCAGTTGCCCGAGGTTGGCGAACACGCTCTTCAGGCAATCGCGCGTGACCTCACGCGTGTTCCAACTGACGATGATAATCGACAGATCCATGGTTGCGGCCCAAACGACGGGAAACGAGTGTGGCAGAACGGAACAAGGCGAAGGTACGACAGGCGTTCCCTCCCTCCATCGTAAAGCAAACCGAGCGCCAATTCATCCTCGCGCACGAAAACCAAACAGAATCCCTCAAAATGAGTTGGCAGAATGACACTTGTGTCAGAATGCGGCGGGAGCCCCCGATCGATCCCGCCGTCGAGCGATGTCGGAACCGGTCATTTCAACCGAACCGCTTCCCAATATTGGGGAACCGTCATACAATCCCAACACACTTCCGCCGCAATTTTCGGCCCTAACTCACGGGCGGGCCATTTCCACATCCACTGTCCATCGTGACCATGAGCGCAACACGTTCCCGAACCGGCTTGGGGTTAGTGGTTTTGCTTGGCTGTTCCTGGTGGGCAATCAGCAGCCTGGCGGTCGGTGCTGTCACCGCCGAACATCGCAAAGAGATCGAAGAAGTCAAAAAAGATCTCAGCAAAGTTCCGGGACTGATCTCGAAGAAAGAGACCGAGGAAGCCGAGAAACTGCTCGAAGCCTCGGAACAGAAACTGAAGCAGATCGCGAAAGACGCAGGGGACGATGGTCCCCGGCTGGTGGGAGGACTGCTGAAGCAAATCGAACAACGTCGGGCCGGGTTGTCAAAACGAACTGCGCCGGCCGTCGGCGGGGGTGGAGGAGGCGGGACGTTTGAAAAAGATGTCGCGCCGATTCTGGTCAAGCAGTGCATGGGTTGCCACGGTGACGACGCCCGCGGCGGGTTGAAGTTCGATACATTCGCCGGCATTGTCGCCGGTTGTGGCGGCAAGCTGGTTGTGCCCGGGAACGCCCAGGCGAGCATTCTGATGCAGAAAATCCTGGCGAGTGGCGACAACCGCATGCCCAAGGGGGGGAAGCCGCTCTCCGCCGACGAGTGCCGCAAGATCACCGCCTGGATCAACGCGGGAGCGAAGTTCTCGGGCCAGAACGAAACGCGGCTGTCGGAACTGGCGGCCGATGGCGGGTCGAAGAAAGAGGCGACGGCTCCCGTGGCGATCGCGACGGCCACAGGCGACGAAAAAGTCTCGTTCAAACGGGATATCGCCCCGTTCATGGTCAATCTCTGCGTCGGCTGCCACAGCGGAGCCAATCCACGGGCCGGGTTCTCGCTCGAGACGTTTGAGAAACTGATGCGGGGTGGCCGGGGTGGGCGCGTGGTGCTTCCCGGGAACAGCGAAGACAGCCGGATGTGGCATTTGGTGGGTAAGCAGGATCCGGTGAAAATGCCCCCGGGACAGGCTCTGATCACACGGACAAATCACGGCAATCTCAAGACCTGGATCGACGAAGGGGCCAAATTTGACGGTCCCGATCCCAAAGCTCCGCTGCGGAGTCTGGTTCCCACCGAAGCGGAACTGCGGTCGCAGGCCCTGGCGAAACTCTCGCCGGAAGAATTGGTGCAGCAGCGGACGGAACGGGCGAACAAGCTCTGGAAGGCGGCGATGCAGCAGGATGCCCCAGCTTCCGAATCGACCGACAACGTCTTGCTCATGGGAAATGTGACCCCCGATCGCCTGAAACAATACGGCGAATGGGCCGACGAAGCCGCGAATCAGATCGCCAAGGTGTTCCGCGCCAAAGAGCAACCGTTGTGGCGTGGAAAGCTGACACTCTTCGTATTCGCGGACCGCTTCAGTTATGCCGAATTCGTGCAGACCAATGAACGCCGGGAACTCTTGCCCGAGATCACTTCACACACCCGGATTCGCGAGCCGGATGATGCGTACGTCTGCCTTCAGGATTTAGGGGATGCCCCGGCCGAACAGACGCCCGGCGCAAAAGGCTTGGTGCTTTCGCAGCTCACCGAGGCGTTCTTGCACCGCACGGGCGTACAGATTCCCGAGTGGGTCTCACGCGGTACCGGGCTGGCCCTGGCCGCCCGGAACGACGCGAAGAACGACTTCTATCGGAAGCTGGCCGCCAGCGCGGGCACCCGACTGCAATCTCTGGCGAAGCCGGAAGACCTGCTAAAGGATGGCACGTTTTCGCCAGCAGACCTGTCTCCCGTCGGGTACTCGGTTGTCGCCTACATGCTGAAACAGGGGGAGCCGCAGTATGTGCAATTCGTGTCGCAGCTCCTGGCGGGCAAATCGCTCGACGAATCCTTGAAGAGCGTTTACAACGCCGATGCCGCGAAGGTCGCGGCGGCATACCTCGCTGGTGGAGGCGCTGGTAAGGCCGCCCCCCGCAAGAATCGCAAGTAGTGGGCACTCGCTTCAACGGGATGGCAATTTCCTTGATTTCGCTGACAACCACGCCGTGCATGACTGTCTGATCATCGGCGGGGGAGTGATTGGCCTATCGATCGCCTGGGAACTCACCCGGCACGGGGTGACTGCGGTCGTCCTTGAGCAGGGGGAATTTGGCCGGGAATCGTCCTGGGCCGGGGCGGGAATGCTCCCTCCCGGAAGAGTCGACTCGGCTCGAACACCAGAATCGCTGTTGCGTTCCCATAGTCATGCCTTGTGGCCGACCTGGAGTGCCGAACTGCGAGAGGTCACCGGAATCGATAATGGATTCCAGCGTCGCGGGGGTCTCGAAATCCGCATGGAGGGACCGTCGGACGAATTGGATGACGAAATCCGTTCGTGGCTGAGTGCGGGGGTCGAGTGCCAGCCGCTTTCGGGCGAAGCGGTTCGTGAACTCGAACCCGAATTGCGAGCCGACCTGTCGGCCGCGTACTTGCTACCCGAAATGGGGCAGGTACGAAATCCCCGGCACATCAAAGCATTGCTGGCAGGCTGCCTGGCACGGGGAGTCACGTTGATCGGCGGCACCCCCGTGACGCAGTTGATTCGGGAGGGCAATCGTGTGGTCCGAGTCGAGACCCCCTCGGAAAGTTTTTGCGCGAAAGAGATTGTTGTCGCAGGGGGGGCCTGGTCCGAGCGACTTCTGGCGCAAACCGGCAGCGCACCCTGGATTCGATCGTATTGCTCAACCAGCTTCCCAATCCGTGGCGTCGGGTGATCAATATTGGGCACCGCTACCTCGTTCCGCGTGGCGACGGACGGGTGTTGGTCGGTTCGACGGAAGAAGATGTCGGCTATGATCGCCGCACCACAGCCGAGGGGGTCGCCGGGCTGATTGAGCTGGCGATGCAGGTCGCTCCCTGCCTGGCACAGGCGACCATTGAACGGACCTGGGGAGGGCTGCGCCCCCGCTCGATCGACGGATTGCCCTATCTGGGTCGCCAGAATGGTGTTGAGAATCTGATTGTCGCTTCGGGGCACTTTCGGGCCGGCTTACAGCTTTCACCGATGACGGCGGTTCTGGTGTCGGAGTTGGTACGCGAAGTTCCCACCACGATCCCGCTTTCTGGATTCCAACCCGACCGTGTGGGGAGCGAGTGATGCGGGGGGTTGTACAGCGGGTAAAGCGGGCCCGAGTGACGGTGGGTGACGAAGTCGTGGGAGAAATTGGCGCTGGGCAACTGGTGCTGCTGGGGGTCTCACACGACGACGGCCCTGCGGATGTCGCCTGGATGGCGAACAAACTGACGGGGCTGAGGATCTTCGAAGACTCCGCCGGCAAAATGAATCTGGCGCTCGCTGACATCGGCGGGGCGATGCTGGTTGTGAGCCAGTTCACACTGCTCGGCGATTGTCGCAAGGGACGCCGCCCGAGTTTTGACCAGGCGGCCCGACCCGAGCTGGCCCGCGCGTTGTATGAAGACTTTGTGGCGGCCGTTCGCGCCCAGGGAATCCCGACCGCCACGGGCCGGTTTCAGGCCGAAATGCAGGTGGAACTGGTGAACGACGGTCCGATCACACTGATCGTGGACAGTCGGGGGAGCGTGGAGCCGCAGTCCAATTCAGAGATCGCAACCGGCGGCAAGTGTCTGTAGCGTGGAATTTATTCCTCCACTCGCTTGGTATCCAAGTGGGTGGTTGAAAAGAATCGCAGCGGGTCTCACAGCATCCTATAAGTCGGCTAGCAGGTCGGCCCAACTCTCAACGTCGAGCAAGCGTGTAGCGAGGCCTTCGAGAACGGCTGATTCGGCGAGCAGAGCGATCCTTCTACGAACCTTCACCGGGGGCTTGCCGAACCGCTTCGTTCCCAGAGACAACAAGATCCGTCGGGCTTCGTCGGCCCGCCCTTCCTCTCTTCCTTGCTGCCTCCCTTCCTGTCTTCCTTCCTCACGTCCAACAACCACCCCCTGCACTCGACCCTCCTCGAGAATCGCCTGGTAGGTCACAGATTCTTTCATCGAACGAACTCCCTGCAGCATTTGTTTGGCGAACCCCTCTACTTTCGGTCATCCGCCGGCCGGCGGTCGGTCCATGGGATCTGCGGCTCTTTGAGGTGCTTGCTCAGAAAGGTCGAAATATTGTCTTCAAGCTTACGTTTCCCCAGGAGGTCGGTCCCGCGGGCGTTGCCGGGGTACTCCTTGAAATACATCCGCTCGTCGCTCTTGGGGTACGACGAAACTTGATCAAACGTCTTCTTCGCCTGCCCCTTGTCGTGTGAGTCACGCTCCGCCACACACACAAGGAACGCGATGTTGCGAATCGGGGCACCCAGAAATTTCATCGGAGCGGCCATCCCAAATCCCTGGATGTTCTGCTGCGGGGAAATCAAGACCAGCGCCCGCACGTTTTCCCCCCGGGGGGTCTGCATGCCCGAATCGACCGGAGCGTCTTCATACCGGGGCTTGCTCCAATTGCGGTCGGCCAAACGCTGGAACGCGGCGAACAGGCGC
>JAPLOC010000442.1 GCA_026692825.1 Planctomycetota bacterium
GACGCGGTGTTTCATGCGTTGGAACGACTCACCGGCATTTCCGCCCGGCTGCAAAACTATCAGGTGCGCAGTCTGACGGTGGGGAAGGAGGCCCAAGGGGAAGTGCTGGTGGAAATCGTCTACAACAACCAGGTCTTCCACGGCCGGGCCGCCAGCACCGACATCATTGAGGCGAGCGCCCATTCGTATCTCAAGGCGCTCAACAAGGCGGCTCAGGGACAGGCGGGGCAACCCAAGCTGCATGCGCAACACGCGGGGAGTTAGGCCCCCGCGATGTGATGCCAAACTGCGGAGTCTCCGCTGCCGCGAGGAGGGGGACGAGTCGGCGGCGGAGCCCCAGTTGAATTGTTCATTGAGGTTGCGGAAACAGCCGCAGGGGCAGGCTCGGTATGAATTTTGCGGGCCGTCGTACGATGTTGGTTTCGCACGTCAGGGGGAGGGTATGCACAAGCGGCAGCCCTAACGGGGCGCAACCTGGTGTGCGAGTCGCGTGATTCGGTTGCGCCCCGTTGGGAATACACACGGGTGGCGGCCGCGTCCGCTGCACTGTAATCGCTGGAACCTGATCAAGTCATTTCTTCGCGGCTCCTAAGAACCTCGCATTTCATGAAAGAGCCAGGCGCGGGCGAACGACCAGTAGCGGTCGGCGGTCGCGCGAGAGATTCCCAACGCTTCTGCCGACTGTTCGACCGACAGTCCCGCGAAAAATCGCAGTTTGACCAGTTGGGCTTTCACCGCGTCTTCCCGTTCCAGTTTCGACAGCGCCTCGTCGAGTGCCAGCAATTCCTCATCGGGAGGGGGGACCGCCAGTTCGAGTTCCTGCAGTTCCAGGCGTCGCGCGCCGGCCCCCCGCTTCTCGGCGTTTCGCGCCCGGGCGTGATCGATCAAGATCCGGCGCATTGCTTCGGCGGCCGCGCCAAAAAAGTGGCCCCGATTCTCCCAGCCGATCTCCTCTCCCACCAGCCGCAGGTACGCCTCGTGGACCACTGCGGTCGGCTGCAGCGTATGCCCCGACGATTCCCGGCCCAGTTGCGCCGAGGCGCTCTGCCGCAATTCCGCGTAAACCAGCGGCAGCAGCCGTTCTGTCGCGAGACGGTCTCCCGACTGGATGGCGTCCAGAATGCGGGTGACGTCTGACATGGCGCGACTCACGAGGCACGCGGGGGGCTGTCGGTTTCAGCGATCTGGTCGCGTGTTTGCTGTAGCCGGTTGTGGTTCCGCTTCGCGGGAACCACAACCGAAGCGACGCCGCGGAGCGTCGTCGCTACAAAACCGACTGTCCGCTAGTCGGCCAGATCGTCGACAATGGGGGCGCGGTTGGCGAACTCTTCGTCGGTGGCGAACAGGCCCGGGACCGTCTGCGACGGGGGGTACGGCTCGATGTCGACGTCGGTCCCCCGCAGCTCGGTGAGGTAATGGGCGATGAGATTGCGATTGGCGGTTTCGGGATTGGCGGCGAGCGCCTGTTCGAGTTCGCGCTGCGCCGATGCCAGATTCCCCTCTTCCAGGTAAATGAGCGCGAGGTTGAGTTTCGACTCGCAGATCACTTCCGGCCGCTCGAAGATCCAGTTCGCGGTCGAACTGGTCGTCGCCAGGGGCCACCCATTGAGTCCCGCCGGCCGGGGGACCAGGCTGCTCAGCAGATTGTTGAGGGACTCCTTGGTCGCTTCTTCTGATTTGCCGGACCAAAGTGTCTGCGCCCGGGGATAGTCGGCGTTGGGCAGGTTGACGAAGGCGACCGGCTCCTGCCAGTTGGGCACACGCGACTCCTGCGCGGGTTGCGCGAATCGCTCGCCATTCTCGTGCGCCTCTTCGACCCGGCCCGCTTCCAGTTGCAGGAAAATCCGCAACTGCTCGGCGGACAGATTGCCCGCCCGCGACTCGGACACCCGATCGAGGATTTCCAGCGCCCCCAGGACGAACCCCTTCTGGGCCAGTTCAATCGCCCGGTCGAACGGCGGACGCCCCTGATCTTCTCCCTTGGCTTCCTGCTCTTTCGCCGCGTCGCGCTTTTTCGTGAGATCGCGAATTCGAGTTTCGATTGTCAGCAATTGTTCGGCGTCGATGTCCTCAATCGGATTGAGCCGATCAAACAGTGCCTCCTGATGCCGCAACTCCAGATCAATTCGATTCGCCTGGCCGTACAGTGACGCGAGCTGCTGATGCGCCTCAACATTGTCGGGAGAGGCGGTGAGCGCCTGGTTGAACGCCGCTACGGCCTGAAAATACCGCAGTCCGCTGTAGGGGGTGCGTGAGGGGTTTTGCGCGATGCTCGCATCCCACTTGGACAGGAGCGAATACGCCTCTCCCAGCACCAGATAACCCCAGTACGAATCGGGGTCGTCCTGCAGGCCCTCCTGGGCTTTGCGAATCGCCAGGAACGCGAGCGCGGCGCGCGAGTCGGCGTATTCGGGAGGCAGCGTGAGTGTTTGCAGAGTTTCTGTCCACTGGGGCAGGGCGGCCATTTGCACGAACTGCAGCGCCTGTTGAATCGCGGGGGGAATATCCCGCCGTTCCGACCACAGGTACCGCTGGTAGAATCCCGGACTGCGAACCCAGCGGTCGCGGGCTCCCATCGGATTCGCACCGCGTCGATACGCCATTTCCTTGAAGTCGATCGATCGATCCTTAATGAACTTCTTCAACTCGGGATTGTCGAGATCGGTGCGATACAACACGGCGCAGGTCGCTCCCAGATCGACCAGTCGCCAGTCTCCCTGAGGAGAATTGAGCAGGTCGGTAAACGCTGCGTATTCCCGCTTCTGAGCGCTGGAGATGGACAATCGGGGAATCAGATGCGTGATCTTGTACTGATCGAAAATCTTGCGCCAATACGCCCGGCGTTCGCCTGCCAGTTTGGCGATTTCCGCTGCCTCGGTCCCCTTCACAATCGATCGTCCGGTCATCGACGCGATGGGCGACGGTCGGGGTGTTCGTAGCGCCTGCTGGACCTTCTGGCTGGTCGCCAGCAGGTTCCGCTCCCGGTCGACATCGTAGTAACAGACCAGTCGC
>JAPLOC010000443.1 GCA_026692825.1 Planctomycetota bacterium
CAGCAGTCGGCCTGTGGTCTGGGTGGAATCGCCTTATCGCAACTGCTGGGTTCGCCAAGCGCGGGCGGGACCTTGGAACCGACCAGACGGCTGTCCCACTTCGCACCCACCGCTCGCAACGTCATCTTTCTGTTCATGGCCGGGGCACCCAGCCAGTTGGATCTGTTTGACCCGAAGCCGGAAATGCAGAAGCTGCACGGCGAACCGGTCCCCGAGTCGTTCCTTCGCGGCCTCAAAGATTCGCTCATCAAGGGGAGCGCCCGGGTGATGGCTTCGCCCCGGGTTTTCACGAAGCATGGTAACAGCGGCCTGGAGTTTTCCGACTATCTGCCCAACCTCGCGAAGCACGCCGACGAGTTTTGCATGCTCCGCGGCGTGCATACCGAGACGAGCAACCACGACCCCGCCCAGCTCTTCATGAACTGTGGCGTTCCCCGGTTCGGCTCCCCCAGCATGGGGTCGTGGGTCACCTGGGGTCTGGGGAGTGAGTCACAAAACCTGCCCGGGTTTGTGGTGCTGTTATCGAACAATGGGCCGGGGGATCTTGCCGGCACAGCACTGTGGGATAACGCGTTTCTGCCGACGACGTCGCGGGGCGTGACGTTTCGGAGCAAAGGGGATCCGATTCTGCACCTCGCCAGCCCTCCAGGCTTCACCCGACAGATGCAGCGGCAGCGTCTCGACGCGATTGGCGATCTCAACCGTCTGCGATTCGAGACGCTCCCCGACCCGGCGATCGAAGCCCGGATCGATGCGTACGAACTCGCGTTCCGCATGCAGTCGGCGGCTCCCGAATTGCTCGACTTCTCGCAGGAGACCAAGCCCACGTTGGAGGCGTACGGTATCGGAACAGAGCCGACGGCGGCGTATGGAGCGAACTGTCTGCTCGCCCGGCGGATGGTCGAGCGCGGGGTGCGGTTCGTACAACTTTACCATTACACTTGGGACGACCATTCGAATCTCAATGCCAACCTGCTCAACAACTGCCAGCGGACCGAAGGCCCCGCGGCTGCTTTAATTGGCGATCTGAAACAGCGGGGACTGCTTGATGAAACCCTGGTGATCTGGGGGGGCGAATTCGGACGCACGCCGATGAATGAAGTCCGCCGGGGGATCAACCCAGGCAACGAGGGGCGCGATCATCACCCCTACGCTTTCACGATGCTCATGGCCGGGGGTGGAATCCGCGGTGGACGGGTGATCGGCGAAACGGACGAAATGGGCTATCACCCGATCGCCGACGGAGCGCACGTGCATGACATTCAGGCGACGATTTTGCATTGCCTCGGGATCGACCATAAGCAGCTCACATTCCGCTACCAGGGGCGGGATCACCGTTTGACGGATGTGGGGGGAGCCGTGATTGACAAGGCGATCACAGACGGCCGACGGGTGACGTGATTTTTGGGTGTCCCCTGGGTGGAAGCGCGAGGCGGCTGCGCTGCGGTTCCCGCGGAAATAGTCTGTCGCTGCGGTATGCTGCCACGACTTTTCACCGGGAGGCGAGCGGCTTGTTCATCCAACGACTCGAACCCACCCTCCAGTCGTTGTTGAAGTCTGGCCCGGTCCTTATGCCCCATTTCCCGCGCTTTGTTTTGGATATCCAAAACCGCTAGGCAACAACCAATCACGCCCATTACAACGGAAGCAAAGGTGGCGGCGGCAATCAGTAAGGGGCTCATGGTGGACTCGATCTGTGAAATTTGAATCGTCTCAATTCGACTCGTTTTGTCTCAATTTGTCCGGATTCATCTTTCCGTGAAAGCACAGCAGCGGCTCGGCAGGAGCCTCGCCCTCCCGTGACGCGATTTCGCTTCACGCCATGTCGCGGAAAGCGAATCAGGGGGCTCCCAAGGAACTCAAAGCAAGTCCCGTGCCGGCGCATTCGGTCGCAAATTGTCACCAGATTCCGCCTGGCCGGTGTGAGTCCACCCAGAATCGGACTCCTCCCGAGATTGACATAGCGAAGACTTTCGCTAATCTTGTAGCGAAAGTCTTCGCTACATTGGTGCGAGAACGCTGACGGGAGGAGCCGATCGATGAAGAAACACGTGGCCGGGCAACCGACCGAGGTTGAGTTGCAGATTCTGCGAATCCTGTGGGAATTGGGTCCCAGTCCGGTTCGGGAGATCCACGCCCGTCTCCAGACCGAGAAAGAAACGAACTACTCGACCACCGTCAAAATGCTGTCGATTATGCTCGACAAGGGGCTGGTGAAACGCGACGAAAACGCTCAGCCCCACATTTATCGGCCGGTCCAGTCGCGCGAGAAAACCGGGCAACGGATGGTCAGCGATCTGATCGAAAAGGTGTATGATGGTGCCGCCATGAGCCTGGTGCTGCAGGCTCTCGCCAATTCCAAGGCCACCCCCGCCGAGCTGGCGGAAGTCCGTCGGCTGCTCGACGAACTCGAAGGACAATCCCCATGAGCTGGTCGCCTGTTGCTCCCGAAGTTGTCGAACGGATTGGCTGGGTGTTGATTCACTCGGCGTGGCAGTTCCTGGTGATCGCCACCCTGGCATTTCTCGTCCACCGCTCCTTACGCCGATCGTCGGCACAATCGCGGTACGGGTCACTACTCGTCGCTTTGGCCGTGGTCACACTGATGCCGCTGATCACTTGGTTTGCGATTCCCGCCAGACGACAACTCTCCGCAGTGCGCACGCCAACCGCATTCGGCGAAGAAGCGGATTCCGCGAACCAACCCATCGCGACGGGTCCAGTTGCGGCGCCGGCCGCTCCGGTCGATTTTGAAACCGTTCAGGCTGATCCGGTCGATCACGAGGTGGAGCTTTCCGAGAGTCCGACCTTGGTCGCGAAGTCTGCCGGCAGCCGAATGAATGTGCTTCAGTCCGCCCTCCGCCCTTGGCTGCCCGTGCTGGTCCTTGTGTGGAGTATCGGTGTTCTCGCGTTCGCCTTTCGTCCGGTGATCAGTTGGTTGACGATTCAGCGGTTGAAATCGGTTGGCACGTCCCCGGTCCCGGAACCGATTCGATCCCTTTTGACCCGGACGGCCGACCAACTGGGGGTCCGTCGGACCGTCGCTGTGTTTCAGTCAGCACTGGTTCAGGTCCCGCTTGTCGTTGGGTATTTTCGACCGGCCATTCTGCTGCCGGCGAGCGTCATTTGCGGACTGCCTGTGTCACAACTCGAAGCGATTCTGGCGCATGAACTGGCCCACATCCAACGCCACGACTATCTGTTCAACTTGATCCAGACACTGGTTGAAACCCTGTTCTTCTACCATCCCGCGGTCTGGTGGATCTCCAGCCGGATTCGTGATGAAAGGGAAAACTGCTGCGATGACATCGCCGTCGCGTTGATTGGAAACCGTCTGGAATACGGTCGTGCGCTACTGGCAATTGAAGAGCGCCGCGGCATGACTCCCGCGTTGTCGGTGAGCTGGGGCGGTTCTTCGCTTCTGGAACGAACCCGTAGATTGCTGGGGCGCGAGACGAGCGACCGAATCCCCGGGGCCGGCGCGGTTGTCGGCCTGGGACTGCTGCTGGTCGCCTTGGTCAGCGCTGGAGTTTGGGCGGGAACGCAGCGTCCCAAAGACAATGAGACCGTCCGCGAAGAGGAGCAGCCAGACTCCGCCGATTCGCAGAACGGTGCGGACGCCGACCCGACACCTGCGGAAATCGCCGACCGGATTGAAGCGGTGATGACCCGGTACGACTCAGTCGAATACGAGCTGGAATCGACCGAAATGCGCAACGCCAACGCCTTCACCAACAATCCCCCATTGGCGGTGAAAGGGCACAGCTCCGTCAGTTATCTGGGCGATGGTACCCGCTGGTACGCCGACGAGAACGCGCTCCTGCTGAACTCAGGGACGAAATCGCTATATAACAAACGCACGATCTCCCGCTATGACGGGACATCGTATTGGGTGATTCAAGATCAACGTTTGACAATCGGTGAAAACGAACTCGCCAATTCCCGACACGCGCCACGGACGTTCTTCTGGCATGCTGGCGGACACCACACCCGGCTGTTGTATGCGCTTCGCAAATACGACGTCGCCATCGACCGGCATGCGGAAGTGAACGGCCACGATTGCCTGGTTCTCATCGCGACAAGTCCCAAAGATCCGGAGGCGGACGGCAATCCGCGCGCCCAGGAAAATCATTTCCGTTACGAAATCACCCTTTCGCCCGCCCAGTCCTGGCTACCGATCCGGGTCGCCGTGGAGTTGGGTGGCAAACCCCACGCCGTCGAGACACTGGAAGAGCTGCGTCAGTCACCCGACGGAGACTGGTATCCCGGTCTGATTCGCTTTCAATCGTTCGCACCGGGAGAGTTCACGCTCGAAAGAAGCACGCGAGTCACGGCGTTTCGGGTTCGCGGGGAATTCCAAGAGAGTGAATTCTCACATCCCACGTCGCTTCCGGTCGGTTACGACATTGTCGACCACCGCGCCGGCCTCGTCTGGCACAACGACGCGTGGTGGTCCGACCTGAAGCCCTGGTTTCAGAAGAATTTCCATTGGCCACGACCCAATGTGGCACACTTGACCAGCCTCGGGAGTTTCTCTGATCCGGTCTTGAATGGCGAACCAGCCCCTCCGATTGAGGCGGCTCAGTGGCTCAATCGCGATCCCGGCGGCTGGAACCGCCCGGATCGCAAACTGACGATCCTGTTCTTCTTCGGTGGCGACACGGTTCAACCGACTCCGGGTTGGATCGCTGGCCTGAAGGGTCTGCAACAACGCTACAAAGCCGCGGGACTGGATATCGTTGGCGTCGCCTCGGCACCGGCGAAACCTGAGGCCGTCAAACGCCTGTTGGCGGCGCTC
>JAPLOC010000444.1 GCA_026692825.1 Planctomycetota bacterium
CCCGCGCCAATCATGGCACCGGCCAATACGAACACCGCGAGCGCGCAACGGAGTCGATTGGCGTTCATCTCTGGCAACCTGGTTCAATTCGACGGATTTTGCCGGCGAGTGCGGCGACGCGGACGTGCGAACGGGTGAGATGCACCGTGTTTCAGGATGCTACGGCTAGGCCACCCGACTGTCAAGGAGTGGCGCGACGGTCGGTAAGTAGCTGTCCACAAACATTTTCATGATTTGCGATCCTCACGCGGAGCAGTGAATCGAACAGCTTGACGCCGACGTTCCATTTTCCGTCGTGTTGAATATCGTCTCCAGGAAGATCAACGATTGACCGCTTTGCCTCCACTGGGGCGCAGCCGCCGGTCGCATCCCGTTAGGGATGCAATACAGTAGCCGGGGGTCGCAGCGCAGCGGAGACCCCCGGATCGAGTTGTTGAATTGTGGGCATCCCGGAGGGATGCCAGAAGCGTGGTTGCCGTGTGAGACTCGCGTATGGGTATCAGCGTTTCGCGGCATACAAACGAATCGCTTTCGCGCATGCCTGACAGCCGGAAATTGAGAATCGAGACCGAAATAGCCGGACACGCTTCTGGCATCCCTCCAGGATGCCGTTCCTGACACGCCGCCCCCCGGCTACTTTCTGGCATCCCGTTCGGGATGCGGCGGCGGCTGCGCCGCGATAAACCCTACAACAAAGACGGCATTGATCTTGGACGAACGCTAAGGCGTCAGAATTATGTCCTTGTCCCTTGACCGGGGTCGCGTTCTGCGACGTGCGGCGTGGAGGAACTGGCTCTCGCGAAACGCTTGGGGGGGAGTCGCGCCATCAACGCTCCGATCGAACGCCTGTCGACCGCGATCCGGTTCGCGGCATCGCGACGTCCATCAACGCTTCGCCTTCGTCTCGGGAGACGCCCGGGCGGCTTGCAACAGGCGCTTTCGCTCCTGCCGGGAGGCACGTTTCCATTCGGGTGACTGCCGCACTTCGGCTTCTGTTTTTTGGGCGGGTGGGGAACCGTCGATCGTCGACTGGGGAGGATCATTATCGACCGTGTGTGACTCGCGCTCAGCCGTCACGCGAGGTTCGGGCCAGTTGAACGATTCGTGGCGGGGACGATCCTGGGGGGGGTCGAAAACGGGGGGTTGAGTCGAAGTTGCACTCTTTGGTAAGGGATGGCCGTCTACCGCTTCCTGACGGGCGCGGCTCGGATACGGGGTTCGCGTCGGGGTTCGCGTCGGAGTTCGCGTTTGGGTCGTGGTCGGAGTTGGAGTCGGGGTCGCATCCGGAATCGGTACTGACGGTGTGAAAACCGGCATCACAAAAGCCCGGTCCGGCTGCCCTGGAAAGAGGTTGAACGGGCGGGGATCGTCCCAACCGGGGATCATCCAGGAAATGCCGTTCTCTCCGATCGAGAAGCCGATTGTGGGTGGTTTTCGGCAGACTTTATGGGAAATGAGGTCGTAGCGACCCGGGTGCGACGCGTTCTTTTCGATGTGCCAGAGGGCGGCGGCCGACTCGACCAGCATCGAACTCCCATACGCTTTTGCCAGTGTGACATGTTGTGCTGAGACTTTGGTCGTCGGCACCTTGAGAGGTGTCACCAGCAGAATCGCCATGTGGCGTTGGGCCGCGAGGCGGTTGAGCTGATCCATTAGCGTGCGCATCTCCGGCTCCCGCCATTTCGCAACCTGCTGGGGAAGCGCTTCGATCACCAGAAAAGCGATTGGATCGTCTGACGCCGAAAGCGGCACCCCCGGTTCCGCGGCAGGCCCGGCTCCATGAAGAACCCATTGACGCAACAGGGGGAAGTCGGCGGGCAGATTCAGGGACCGTTCAATCGGGTCGCCGTCCGGGTCGGTCGGTTCGATGACGCCGCTGGAAAACTGCACGCGATCCAGCTTGCCGCCCGCGTGCAAGACCAGTCGCCCGAAGTCCCGCCGGGGATCGCCAACACCGGTCACGACGGCCACCCGTGGTCCCGGCTGGGAATTCATCGAATCCGTCGGCTGCGTCCGACAGGGAAACGCGATTCCCAAAGTGACCCGAGCGACAAGATCCGCGACCAACCCGGAGAAATCGCTCCCCGAGGGAGTTCCCAGGACAGTCACCTTCCCCCGAGGGAGCCATCCATACCAGATCCAGTCGGGATCCAGCAGAGAGTCGTAGTCGAGACTCCAGTTGCGGATGTACGGTTGCTGCTCCGATGACGGTGTTGACCCGGAAATCGGACCGGGCCGTTCTTTGGGGCCAGTCTGGTTCTGAAGCGGTGGGGGAATCGACGATGATTTCATGGGGCACCTCGCTCGAAGCCAGGTTGAACTGCGCTGTGTGTGTGTCTATATGTTCCAGTATACTTGCGTATTTTTTAGGATTCAAGAGAACAGTACGTGTTTTTTCAATTTTTAATGGGGGGCGAGGCGGTTGCCGGGGCACAAAGCGGCGAAGAGGCCAAGCCCGGCGGAGAGGATGCTGGTTGTTGCGATGACGCGCTCTTTTGTCGCGACGACGCTCCTGCGGCGTCGCGCCCGACGATCCACGAGACCCGGCGCGTGACACACGTCACTGCGTGGCACGTCATCACGCGACTTGTAACACGCGACTGGCAACACAACCCTGCCCCCGCGCGACCCACTGGTCATCCTGGCGCGCGCTTGGCCCCCGTCGGGGCTTCGCCTCTTCGCCGTCATTCCCCCGCCACGCCCGCCACGCCCAGCACCCCAAAAACAAAAAAAGACCCGCTGTCAATGACTGACAGCGGGTCTTCACCAGTGGAGCGGAGGGGAGTCGAACCCCCGACCTCTGCATTGCGAACGCAGCGCTCTCCCAACTGAGCTACCGCCCCGGTGTGCGGGCATTATACAGGACACCCCCACCACTCAGCAAGTTCACCGACTTGACACCGCGTAGTATGATGGGAAGAATCCTGATTCCTTCGTTCGCTGCTCATTTCTCGCACTTCTCGCGATCCGTTCCGTTCCGAGACCGCATACTTCAGGTGGGGGCTCGCAGTCGGCGGTCGACCCGGGGTTTGTTTCTCCCCCCCGGGATGGTCGCCGTCTTTTGCGATTTTGCCCCCGCCGTTCATAAACCGGCGTAGAGAGAGAACCATGGCCGCTGATTGGGTTCAGAAACTCGTCAAAGACGGTGTCATCAGCAAAGACCAGTTCGCCGAGGCGCGCGACCTCTCCAGTCGACTGGGCATCAAGGTCGAAGACGCCCTCCAAAAACTGGGTTACGTCAACCCCAGCGACATTGGCCAGGCACAGGCCAAACAGTTCGGATACGACTTCATTGATCTGTCTTCGATGCAGATCCCCGCTTCCGTCGTGCAGCTTGTCCCCGAATCGGTCGCGCGCGAAAACATCGTGCTGCCGATCTCGCTCGACGACGCCAACGTCCTCACCGTGGCGATGCACGATCCGATGAAGTTCGA
This sequence comes from Planctomycetota bacterium, assembly GCA_026692825.1. Taxonomy (GTDB): domain Bacteria; phylum Planctomycetota; class Planctomycetia; order Planctomycetales; family Planctomycetaceae; genus UBA10511. Next base: position 3,435 of record JAPLOC010000444.1, read on the forward strand.
AGTTCTCGACAAACTTCGGTTCATCATCAACCGGGAAATCAAAGTGGTCGTCGCCCAGAAGGAAGAAATTCTTCAGGCGGTGA
>JAPLOC010000445.1:0-1217 GCA_026692825.1 Planctomycetota bacterium
GTGATCCAGTGGCCCAGTCGATCCGCATTCGCTTGCGATGCCACATCGGTCGCCAGTGTGCGGGGCCCGCTCCTGGCGACAGCGGAGATCGACGGACACCCGCGGAATGTCCTGCGGTTTGAGGGACAACAAATGCTTCAGGTGGCACGGTCGGTCCCAGCCGTTGGCAGTCTGTTCGTACTCTTTCGGGCGACCAAAGGGGGAGATCCTTCACAGCGATTGATCGGCTGGGAAGACTCGGCGGTGGGACAGCATGGCATCGGCCTGATGCCCAACGAGAGGGGGGGCACCCATTGTGTCATCAGGAAGAACGGCGCGAATGGCGATATTGTCATTTCGCCCCCCCCGATCGAGGAGTTTCAACTGCTTAGTCTGGCCTGGGGACCAGGGGGGGTTGTGGTTTACCGGAATGGCGAGCGGGTCGCGCATAATCCGGCGTTGGACTCCGTATCATCCGATCCGGCGATCCCTTTTTTGAACATTGGCGGGCCAGGATCTGGCGGAAGTGCGCGCTTTCGTGGAGACCTCTGTGAACTGCGGGTCTATGGCACTCCCTTCGACGATGAAGGCCGTTCGCGGACCGAGAAGGAAATCCAGAGCCGCTGGTTTGGCGAACCTTCGACGCCCCCTGAGGCGATTGCCGACCCCATCGCCGACTTCTACGAGGAGTTGCTCTCCACCAAGAGTCCCTTCGCCATCGCGCCGGCAGACAGGCCCGCAAAGCTTCCCCAAAGTCTTCAGGTCCAATTGGCGGAGCTGAAAGCCGAGTTGGAACGCCTGCAAGCGAAGAAGCCGGTCGAAGTCGCGCGGGCTGTGGTCGTACAGGATGGTGGACCCGCCGAAACGGCACACGCCGGCGTTCACGATGCGGTCGTCTATCTTCGAGGCAATCCGAATACTCCGGGAAAGACCGTCGCCCGAGGGATCCCGCGGGTTCTTGAGCGTGGCCAGCCGCTGATGATTTCCAGCGGAAGTGGACGTCGCGAACTGGCCGAGTGGATGACGGGTGCCAATGCTCCGTTGACCGCGCGCGTGCTGGTGAATCGCATGTGGCAGCACCATTTTGGGGAAGGACTGGTGCGGACCTCGACCAATTTCGGTCGGCGGGGCGAACTCCCCAGCCACCCGGAATTGCTCGATTTCCTGGCAGCGGAATTCATCGCGTCGGGCTGGTCCATCAAGTCGCTGCACCGACTGATTGTCCTGTCCCAAACCTA
>JAPLOC010000445.1:1228-10528 GCA_026692825.1 Planctomycetota bacterium
CCTATCAGCAAAGCTCAACCGGTGACCCGAACGCGGTCGCGATTGACCAGGAAAATCGCTGGTTGGGTCGCATGCTCCGTCGGCGAATCGAAGCCGAGGCCCTCCGTGACGGGCTCCTGGCGGTCTCCGGCCGTTTGGATAACGCCGGTCAGGGAGTTGGGTTCCTGGACCATGCGGTTCCCCGGCGGAGTTTGTATCTGATGTCGGTCCGTACCGGCGCGAAGGCGGCGGAGTACTGTCCTCTATTTGACGGCCCGGACGGTGGTGGTGTGATTGAACGCCGCAATCAGTCGATTGTCGCACCGCAGGCGTTGTTTCTGCTCAACGACCCGTTCGTCGATCAGGCGTCGCGCGATCTGGCCGCGCGGATCGATCGTGAAGTTCCTCATTCGTCACCCGCAGAACGCGTTTCCAGGCTGTACGAGATCACGCTCGGTCGCCCCCCCGCGGTCACGGAACGTCAGATCGCGCTCGACCTCTTGGCGGATGCTGCCGTCACCGATGCGTGGCCGCGATTGTGCCTGGTCGTGCTTTGCTCGAATGAGTTTCTGTACGTTGATTGAATGCGGCGTGTCATTGGCCTTTGAGTTCATTGAGGCGGATTCCCGGGGAAGACTTTCCAGTCGAACACAACCTGAATATCATCCTGCGAACCAATGAGCCGCTGCGTGGGTCGCCTTGATGTTGCCGGGATCTTGAGTTCAGGGAGGATGCGATGTCGAACAAGAAGAAGGCACTCGAGCGGCAGCGCCGCAGGCTGGAAGAGCGCAAGATTCGTCGCGGTGAACTTCCCGAGAAAACTGCGCCACGAATCGCGGGCTTGTCGGCGGTCGATCGGTTCGGAAACGCAATCGATCCGTTCGGAAACGTGGCCGTGCCCGGCAGTGAACGCAAGATTGCGGAACTGCTTTCGAAGATCCGCTGCCAGCATGCGCAGTCGCGACCGAACGCGGCGTGTGTGGAGGCATTGCGGCTGGTGGGGCTGAGCCCCAACGTCCCCGATTGGAGACTCGTACTCGCCGAGGCGTGGAAGAACGCCGGGTTCATTCACGCGGCGCTGGTCCAGTGCCGCACGGTTTTTGAACGCTGGCCCGACGATCCGCTTGTTAATCGCTTCAGGTCGTTTGCGGATTTCGCTGAAACCGTCGCCCGATCTGTGCAGCGAAGTCTCGGAATGGACGACGAAGAGATTTGCTTCGAATTGGCCTGGTACAACGAAGCGATCCTCCACTTGGCTTGCAACGACGGCGAACGGGCGACGACGGCTGGGCTCAAACTGGTGGAGGCACTTCCGGAATTCGCTCGCGGATGGACCACCTTGGCGACGGCTCAGATGATACGGGGGAATTACGGCGAGTCGATTGACTCTCTGGACCGGGCTCTGGCGCTGAATCCCTCAGATAATATCGCTCTGGCGATGAAAGTCGAAGCGGCCTTGAAATTGGGGGAGGTGGAAACGGCGACTGCCACCTATTCGCAATTGCAGGGGTCGCCAGCGACAGTACTTTCGGACCGTTTGGCACAGGTCCGTGCTGCTGCGTGGATGGGGGACTCGGCGTGGGTCGCCCAACAGTCGCATACCTGGCAGACCTGGGGAGAGATCCCCGCGTCGCAGAAGTCGCGACTTTTGAGGTTGCGTTACGCCGCGCTCTTGCGGCTTGACCGCGTCGCGGAAGCCGACCGGCTTTTCGAAAACGACCTGCGCGGGGTGATTGATTTCGGGGATTCGCGCGTTTTTTGTTTCGATGAACGCGACAGCAGTCGTTCGACTCGGCAGTCGTTCTTTGAGTTGTCAGATTTTCTCGATGGTGAAATGAAGGTTCATTACATGCCCAACGTCGAGGCGGGTATGGGCTACGAGTGGCAGGACAAAGCGCTGGATTTGATTCGGGATCATCGACGGATGCGTCCCATGGTTCCCGTCCTGTTCGAATTGGGCCATTCGCTCTGCCAGGAAATGGCGCTGGCGATCTGCCGCAGGTTTGGAAATGAGGTGATGTGGAACGCGGCGCGACGGTTCGCCAGCGGAAGCACGGGGTCGCGGCGAATACGTTTCGCGGCGGCACGCGAACTTTGCCAACGGGGGTTCCTCACGCGCGGTTCGACGATTCGCATGCACACCTGGGGCGAGTATCGCGATGTGCCGATCCCCAAGATGCAGGTTTACGTGGAGGGGACGCTTCCCGCGGGGCGTTCAGCCAAGGCTCAACGACTCTCCCAAGAGGCGTACGAGGCCCTGTCGGTTGACAATCCCGAACGCGCCGAGCGTCTGCTACGCCAAGCCCTCGGATTGTATCCCAACGACCCGTCGAACATGCAGAACCTCGCGTCCGCGCTGATGATGTTGGATCGGAAGGCGGAAGCTGACGCGTTACGGAAATCGATTCGCGAGCAATTTCCCGACTACTTTTTCGGCCAAGCCGACGGTGCCCACGCCGCGGTTGTCGCCCGGGACTTCGCAACGGCCGCGGTGTTTCTGAAACATTATTCGGCGATTCCCCGGTTGCATATCACCGAGTTTCGACGGTTGATGCAGATTCAGATCGAATACTCACTCGCCCGCATGGATTTCGGAGCGGCGTTTGCGTCGTTCGATTCGTGGTGCCTCGTCGAGGAAGATTCGACGCAGGCTCTCTTCGTTGAGCGGCTGGAGAAATCCGATTTGGCACTGCGGTTGCAGGAAATCCTTCGCCTTGTCGATTGATCGATCGGCATGAATCGACTGGCTGTCCCTGGAGAATCGGTCGTAGTTCGGGCACTTTCCGTGTATTTCCAGCCGGATGAATGCGGGCCAGCCTTTTAAGCCGTCACAGGCACCACTACACTGTCGCGTTCTTCCCGCACCCCGAAAGTTCGTGAGCATGTCCAAGGATTTCCTGAAAGGCGTCAAAGACTCCTACGACGTCGTTGTCATTGGAAGTGGCCTCGCCGGCCTGACGTCGGCCAACATACTGGCCCGTGCCGGCCACTCTGTGCTGCTGCTGGAGCATCACTACCAGCTCGGCGGCATGGCGACCTGGTTCAAACGCCAGAATGGCCACATTTTCGATATTTCGCTCCACGGCTTTCCCATCGGCATGATCAAGAGCTGCCGGAAATACTGGACGAAGGAAATCGCCGACTCGATCGTCCAGCTTAAGGGAATTCGCTTCGAAAACCCGCAGTTCTCGCTGCAAACCTCGTTCGATCGCGAAGATTTCACCCGCATTCTGATCAAGAAATTCCAGATCGAGCCTGCCGCCGTCCAGCGATTTTTCGATGTCGCCCGGGGCATGAATTTCTACGACGACCAGTCGAAATCGACCCGCGAACTGTTCGCCGAGTTTTTCCCCGGCCGCAGCGACGTCGTCCGGCTGCTGATGGAGCCGATCACCTACGCGAACGGTTCGACGCTCGAAGACCCGGCGATCACCTACGGCATCGTCTTTTCCAATTTCATGAGCAAAGGGGTCTTCACCTTCTCGGGGGGGACCGATCGGCTGGTCACTCTCATGAAGGCCGAAATGGAGAAAAACGGCGTTGACCTCCGTATTCGCAGCCTCGTGGAGAAAATCGAAGTCACGCCCGACCGCAAAGTGAGCGGCGTGGTAGTGAACGGCAAACGAATCCGCTGCCGAACGCTGATTTCGAATTCCAACCTGAAGTCAACCATCCTCAACCTTGTCGGACGCGAACATTTCGACCCGGCGTTTGTGGAAGAAACCGAGGCGGTGCGCCTCAACAATTCCAGTTGCCAGGTCTACATCGCGCTGAAGCCCGGTCTGGGTTTTGTGCCGCAGGGGGATCTGCTGTTCGATTCCGAACACAGCGGCTTCGACGTGCAGGCGATGTTGAGTCGCAACGTGAGCAGTCGGACCTTTTCGTTCTACTATCCCGACACCCGTCCCGGTTCGGACCGGCACTTGATCGTCTCATCGACCAACGCCAACTACGCCGACTGGGCGAGTCTCAGCGAACCGGAATACCAGGAAGCCAAGCGCGAACTGTGTGATTCGACCCTCGCCTGTCTGGCACGGTATGTGCCGAATATTCACGGACTGGTCGACCACGTCGAGGCGTCGACTCCGCGAACATTCCAGCACTACACCCGGCACCTGCAAGGGGCGTCGTTTGGCACCAAGTTCGAAGCCCTCAAGGTGAGCCGGGATCTGCCGCAGCAGATCAATGGCCTGTACCACGCCGGCTCGGTCGGAATCATCATGTCGGGCTGGTTGGGTGCGGTGAATTATGGCGTCATCGTGGCGAACGACGTCGACAAGCTGCTCTCGCTTACCAGAGTGTAGACCCCAGGACTCAGCCCATTTTCTCGGGCACAGTCGGCTGAACGGACTCGATCACCCCGTCATCCCAGACCAGGACGAGCAGTGACTCACCTGGGCGAAACGTAAGGTCGGCCGAAAACGCTCCGGCGGGCGTTCGAAACGAGACCCGGCGTTCTTCCGCCAGCGCTTGTCGCGACTGATCCCAGGTCAGCGGGTACTGCACGTTGCGGCACTCGGGATGAGCGAAAAAGTACAGTCGGCTTCCCACCATGCGACCGTTTGGGCTTGCCGAGGCGTTGAGTCGGCGCGACCAGAAGAGGGGCAGGTCGTCTCCTTCCAACAGTGGCAACACGGGGAGTCCTTCCACATTGGTCGTGATGTTGGGCCGCTGCATCACCTGTGCCAGCAGTTCCGAATAGTCAGCCGACGGAATGTGTCCCGGCTGTCGAGGCGGCCTGTGGAGGCAGATTGGCAATCCCGCCTCGGCCAGCCTTGCGACTTGCCGCAGCCCTGCGTGGTCCATCCAGAGACAGTCGATCCACAGTCCAGCAAACGATTGCGGTCCCACAACGAGCCGGCCATTCACGACGTTTCCATCCGCCAAGAATGTGCGTGTGACCCAGAGCGGTTGGTAACTCTCGAGTTCAAGCGGAATGCGGACATGTCGCAGTTCCCAGCGATGGTTCGCGGCCGGCGTCCGTTCCTGTTCCGGAACGCGCCCTGCCATCCAGTTGTCTTCCAGCGGAAGCCAGGCCGCCAGGTCGGACTGCACCCGTCCCAGACGCATCAGGCCGCACGTGGTTTCGAGGTACTTATTGAAGTCCGCAAGTTCCGTAGCGAACGGCGAATCCGGACCGATGTGAACGGAGGCGTAAAACTCGTTGCCACCGCCGGGAGGATTGTACGGCGTTCCATGCCAGACGATCTGATTCACCCCGTTGGCGATCACGGCGTCGGCAAGCAGCCTGAGATCGCCCAGTCGTTCGCGTTTCCACCGAAGACGAGGCTCTGGATTCCGCGAGCTGGGAAATCCGTAAATGCAGGTGAACGTTTCGCAACTGACGACCGGTCGATCTGCCAGCGCCGCCGCCGAAGCGGCGATGCGGGAAAAGTGGGGCTCGAAGAGAATCGCTTCGGATTCTGGAACATCCACCGCCGCATACGCGGCCAGCAGGTCGACCGGGGCACCATGACACTGGACGCGCGCGTCCGTGGCGTTCTCGTGGCAGATTTTCACGAACTCTTCGAAGAATTCCTTCAGGAAGACATCGGCGATCAGGGCCCGGTAGTCGTAACGTACCGCGACATGCTGATCCAGTTCTGCGTGGAATGGTTCCAGGCGATATCCGAATCGGGTGGCGAATTCATCCCACAGTCGCGGATGCCAGAGTTCCTGGGCGTGAACTTCGAGCGAGTCACAGAACAACGCCGACCGCGCACCGCTCAGTGCCGGGCGCAGCGCTTCCAGCAAACGGTTGGAATAGACCCGCAACGCCTCGCCGGACAAATGGTCGACAATTCGTTCGGTGACACCCTGGCAACTTTCCCAGGAATGACTGAGGAACTGGTCTGACAGTCCCGTGAATGTCTTCGAGGCATGTGCAGGGCCGACATGACTCCCGCCGAATGGCCAGCAGCTTCCCAATGTGAAATCGCACCGTAATCGTCGTTGCTCACAGGCCCTCTTGGCGCTTGCCACCAGTGCGGTCCATTCGGGACCAAGCCAGCGGGGGATCGAGTCGGACTCAAACCCTCGTGGATCCCAAAGCGGCAGAAGCCAGGCGATCTCGACACCGCCAAACCCGTGGGCCGCGAGCCAATCGAGTTGCGACTCGATATCCTGTGGGAGAAATGGCCCCTGCAACCACCACCACCGCGTCATTGGCCGCGAGCCGGCGGGATTGGCGGACGCCGCCGTTTCGAGTCCGTGTTCGCGGAACAAGTCGCTGGCACGTCGCACGGGTGTTACTGCCATTTTTGGGTACTCGTGTTCATTGAAAACGTCTTGCCAGGTTCCGGGCCACCGTTCGGGATTGGTCGAGAAATGCTCAAGAGGATTACCAGTGAAAGCGAATTCCTGCCGTAATCCCGTTGAACCAGGCACCGCCCCCGGTGTCGAATGTCGGGCTGCCGGCCAGAACGGTTCCCAATTGAGTCTGCCGATCGGCCAACGTTAAACCTTCCAGCCAGAGCAACTGATAACCGAACTGGGTCGACCAGTGGTCTGTCAATCGGTAGATCAGATCGAATTCGAAATCACCAACAAATGCGATTCGGTTTCCCGTGTGATACCCCGTCCACGTTGGATTCCCCGCAGCGGAAATCTTCTGGATGGACGACTCGGCTTTCCCCAGGTCGTCATACAGCCCGGTTTTGAGTCGCACACCGATTTCCAGGGGCGTATTCTCTTTCCAAAATCTCACCGCCGCCCCCACCTGCCCTCCGAGAAGATTGTTCGAGGTGTTCACGCGCAGATGAAGAGACTCGGCGGGAGTGAATTGCGCGTTCCCGAGCAGACTGTCTTTCAAGTTCAACCAGCGAATTCCCGCGAGAAGTGTGAAGCGGTCGTTCCCGTCATCGCGCACCAGGTTCCATTCGGCGCTTGCCAACCTGGAGTCGTACCTTGAGCTGAACTGGGCCGAAGGCCAAAGGCTTGCTGAGCCCGGGAGTGTCCATGGTCCGTGAGTATCAAACAGACCGGGTGAGGTTGTCCCTTCAAATCCAAGGAGTCGGGCGTTCCAACCAGTAATGACAGCCTCTTCCCCAATGCGATGAGAGAGTTCGAGGTCGATTCCCGTGTTCCAGTGAAAAGGCGAGGTCGTCGAGTCAAAGTCGACCTTCTGTTCCGCTGAAGTTGGATTGAGTGGAACCCCGATTTGATCAGCGCGGCGGAACGCCACAAACCCCACCCGGGCCGTCAGACCGCGCGGATCGGTGACGAGTTGGGCGGGAGTGAACTCGTCAAGTGGTGGTGTGGATGAGTCGGGAATCGACTCGAAGTCTCTCTCGGCGTCTTCGTCGAATTCGACGGCCGCTGGATTCGAGGTTGTTCCGCTGGCGGAGGAGGAAGTGGCTGATGAACCGCTCGCGGCGAGGCAGTCACCACCCCCAATCAGCAAAATCGCCAAAGTCAGCCAAATTCCCGGCGACAGCATTTTGTGACCGAACTTCATGGGATCTCAATCGCTCGCCAACGACAGACACATGTCCGGGCGTCCACAGCTTGGGGCCGACCCGCTCGATATCCTCGGAATGAACGGATCGACCGCCATATCACGGCTTTCGAGTATTTCCGGATCAACTGGTCGTCGTCGGAATAATCGTTCAGGTCGTCCGGCCGGTGGTACACTCCCCCCGAATCGAATAAAATCGGTTTTCGCGTCGGGTGTCGCGTCGCAGCCGGCGGAATGTCAACGGTCTCGTCTGGAGAAGTGCAACGATGAGTGTTTCGAATCTGTTTTCGGTCGCCACGCTGCTCGGTGGTTTCGGTCTCGGGCAGGCGCAGGATCCCGAAGCCGAGAAGAAGGCGATCGCCCAGTTGAAGGAGTGGGGTGTTCTCGTTCTGGAAATCGCCCAGAACGACAATCGGCTCGACGTCAGCTACATCACCGCGCAGACGAAGATCGGCAACGACCAGCTCGCGCCACTCAAAGACCTGATGCGGCTCGCTCAGCTCAATCTCCGTGGTCAGGAAATCACCGACGACGGCGTGGTTCACATCGCCAACCAGAAGACACTGGTCAAGCTGCACCTCGAAAAGACCAAAATCACCGACAAGGCGCTGGAAGTGGTGAAAGGGCTTGAGAATCTCGAATACCTGAACCTCTTCGGCACCGAGATTGGCGACGCCGGTCTGGCGCATCTGGAAGGATTGAAGAAGCTCAAGTCGCTGTACCTGTGGATGACGAAAGTGACCGACGCTGGCGTGGCGAAACTGCAAGCGGCGCTTCCCATGTGCAAGATCAACCGCGGAACCTAGTCCGCTGGTGAAGGCCACGCTGCCCCGGGCTGTCGTTTGAGATCGCGACGGCCCGGAATGTGGAGCGCCACCGGTCGATTGGCGGTTCGTGTCTCCTTTTCTCTCGTCATCCGTTTCGCGCCGGCACCGCGTCGCCCCTCCTTCTCTGGTCCGCTCGCGACGTCCGGTGACCTTTACGCTTCAGGAACAACCATGGTCTGCGATCACCTCAAGCAGCTCTATCAACTTTGCGTCGATCAAAAGATCCGGTTGAGCGCCTCGGACCTGATTCATGTCGTCTGCGAACAATGCGGCCGACAGGATGTCTGCCCGTCGAATCTACGGACGGAACCAGACGAACTCGCTCCTCCCCGTACGCCGGTTCCGACGACGAAAACTCCGGTGACACCCAGTATGTAGGTGCCCCGCAGCCTGTCGCGCCGTTTCTCCGTTTGAGTTGTCGTGATACCGCGCGGCGGTGCGCCCGCCCGCGTTTTGTTTCTCCCCCGTCGTGTTCAAAGGGTTTCCAGCGATGTCTGACCAGCTCCCCGGCGTCAACTCCCTCGGCGGCGTGGTGGATCCCCACAGCCCGCACCATGGCCGACGAGACCAAATCTCCCAACGACCGACCCCGCGTCGGCTGCATTGGAAACGGTGGCATGGGGCGCGGCGACGCGAGCAACATCAAGCGATATGGCGACATTATCGCCAATTGCGACGTCGACCGGAATCACGCTGAAAAGCTGAAGACCGAGATCGCCGACGGCAAGTCCGAGATTTACGGCGATTATCGCAAGCTCCTCGACCGGAAAGATGTCGACGTCGTCACGATCAGTACTCCCGATCACTGGCACACCCGCATCGCGCTCGCCGCCCTGCGAGCGGGCAAAGATGTCTACTGCCAGAAGCCGTTGACCCTGACAATCGACGAAGGCAAGCTCCTGTGCAAGGTCGTGAAAGAGACTGGGCGGGTGTTGCAGGTGGGAACCCAGCAGCGCAGCGAAGATGGCCACAAGTTCCTCAACGCCGTCGCGATGGTTCATCTGGGACGGATTGGCAAGTTGAAAAAGGCGATCGTCG
>JAPLOC010000446.1 GCA_026692825.1 Planctomycetota bacterium
TTCGATATCGACACATCGTTGGAAGCGGTGTGTGATGCGTTGCGACAGGGGGAGCGGCTCTCGCAGGATCATACGTTTTTTCGCGAGGCGCAGTGGAATGGATCGGTGTTGAAAGTGAGAAGTGACAACGGATATCTCGCTGCGGCGATCGTCGATTTTTTGCGCGAGACGCTGATGGAGCGGGGCGACTCGTTCTCGTTCGAAACCGTGATGTCACACCGGAGCAAGGTCGAATTCTTCAGGCGGTCACGCGACGTTGGATATAAAACGTATTTGTACTTCGTTTGCACAACGTCGGCTGATCTCAATGTCGCGCGGGTGCGGTCGCGGGTAGGTACGGGTGGACACAGCGTTCCCGAACAAAAGATTCGCGAACGTTACATCCGGTCTCTCGAACTCGCCCGTGAAGCGCGGTCCCATTCGTACCGGGCCTATTTCTTCGACAATTCCGGAAGAACACCAATCTGGTTGGCTGAGTTCGACCCGCAAGGTCAATGTCAATTGCAAGTCCGGGAATCGGAATTGCCGGGTTGGTTTCGCACGTGGGTGTTGGATCCATGAGTTATTCGGCGTCCGACTCGGTGACTCGCCAGTGCGATTGCGATAGAATCACCAACCGTCCGAACGATCGTCGCGCTGTTTGTCGGACGTGATCCGTGTGGATCTGAATCCTGGAGTCGGTCAACAATCCCGATTGCCGTCAGGAACCCTCGAATGCGAACCGCGAATTCCAGTGGCGTCCGCCAATTGACCCGTGTCGTGGGTGTCGCGGTCGCGTTGTGGATTGCCCCGGCGTTCGTGATTGCCGACGAGCCGTTGCATCAGCAAATCGATGCTCTTATCGCCGCCCGGTTTCAGGGACGCACCTCCGCGCCGCTCGCCGACGACGCCGAACCACGTATCCCCGGCGGATGCGCGAATTGTTCCACGTGCTCCTGATGGAACGTCGGGGCGACAACACGGCCTGGGACAACTACCTGCAGGCTGCGTTCGAAGCGAACAAGACGTGGGATCAACTGGTTCGCGAGATTCTGTTCCCGGACGAAAAAGATCCCCAGCGCGCCGGTGCCGGTTTTTTCTACACGAAAAGGCTGGAAGCGTATGGGCAGAATCCGATTGACCACCCGGGACTCACGCGCGATGTCGGTCGGCTGTTTCTGGGAATCGACTTGCAGTGCGCACAGTGCCACGACCATCTGTTCATTGGCGATTACAAACAGCGGGAATTCCAGGGACTCTACTCCGTCTATCTGAACGTCACCGCGAAGGGAGATCAGCCGGTCCCCGCCGTGATCGAAAAGCCGTTGATCAAAAAGCACGAGTTTGTGTCGGTCTTTGACTCGACAAAACAGGAGACTGGGCCACGCATTCCGTTTGGCGTTGAACTCCCGATTCCGGAAGCTCCCGCAGCGGGCACCCCACCCGCCAGCGCGCTGGCGTTGATCGCCCGCGACCTGCCGCGGGTCGATAATGACCGCTTCTCCCGGAATATCGCCAATCGACTTTGGTTCCTCATGATCGGACGGGGTCTGGTTCATCCGCTCGATTTGCATCATTCCGACAATCCCCCCTCGCATCCCGAGTTGCTGGATTTGCTTGCCCGGGAATTCGCCACCCATCAATTCGACATCCGCTGGATGTTGCGCGAACTGGCGCTGTCGCAGACGTATCAGCGTTCCAGTCAGGGCGACGCCATTCCCGAACCCCCGCCACCCGAGTCCTATCTGTGGGGGATTGAAAAGCGTCTCTCCGCGGAACAACTGCTCCGCAGCACGCTGCGCGCGACGGGTGACCTGGAACGTCTGGAACCGCCACCCGGAACGGCGGCTGCGGGAGAATGGAAAGAGTTGCGCACGCGGTTCCTTACAGCCTATGCCAATGAACCTCGTGAGCCGGAAGGGGAGTATCTGGCGACAGTCAAAGGGGCTCTCTTCGCGCTCAACGACGGGAAGTTGCTCGACCTGATGAAGCGTCGCCCTGGAAACCTGTTGGATCGGGTGGCCACTCTCACCGCGCCGACCGAAATCGCCGACGAATTCTATCTGACAATCTTCACGCGATTCCCCACCGACGAGGAACGTGGCGAAGTCCAGGCGATCTTCGAGAAAGACCCCGCCCGACGGGAGCAATCGCTGGCGACGCTCGCCTGGGCGATGCTCGCTTCGATCGAGTTTGGAATCAATCACTGAGTCGCTGAACCACTGAGTCGCCATGCACCAACCGCAGCTTTGCCAACCGTGGGAGCATCGACTGTCGCGCCGCCGACTGCTGGGGACGCTCGCTGGCGGCGCGCTCGCGACTCAGGGGGAAGCGTTGGGTCCGTTGTTCGCCCCCGCGATGGCCGAGGAGTTACGAGCGGAAGAAAAGCAGGCGATCCTGATCTGGCTCGACGGCGGACTGAGTCAGTTGGAAAGTTGGGATCCCAAGCCCAAATCCCCGTTTGGTGGCCCGTTCCGATCGATCGCCACCTCGGCCCCGGGAATTGAAGTCTGCGAACTCCTCTCCCAAACCGCGAAACAGATGCATCACCTCGCGCTGCTGCGCAGTGTCTGCACGCAGGACAACAGCCATTCCGCCGGTGTCGCCCGTATCAATCGGGGGGATCCCAAAGACCGCGGTGTGGTCTACCCGTTTCTCGGGTCGGCGGTCGCGAAACTGCTGGGGCCGACCAGTAGCGGACTTCCCCCCTACATTTGGATCAAGCCGCAAAGTGGCGGTTTTAAAGCCGCCGACGCCGGCTTTCTCGGCGCGCGGTACGGCGCTCTGGCGCTGGGGGATGGCAAACCTCCCGAGAATTTGTTGCTCAACCCGCAGATCACCCCCGAGGAAAATGAGCTACGCAACGAACTTCGACAACGCTTCAACACCCGTTACGCGGCCCGAAGGCGTCGCGAGATCGCCGACGCCAACAGCTATGTGTTCGACCTGGCCCAGACCCTGATGCGCCGCGAAGATCTCTTCGACGAGTCAAAAATCACCGACCGCGATCGCGAACGGTACGGGACTCACGAACTCGGCCGGCATATTCTGCAAGGACGGCGAATGCTCGAAGCGGGGGTCCGGTTCGTCAAGGTGAATTCATATCACTGGGACAGTCACGGCGACAACTTCAACGCCTGCGACAGTCTGGTCCGACAGTTCGACCAGCCGTTCGCCGCTCTGATCGAAGATCTCGCCGACCGGGGCATGCTCGACAATGTTCTGGTCATTGTACTCAGCGAGTTTGGCCGTACTCCGAAAATCAACTCGCACGTCGGCCGCGATCATTGGCCCGAGGCGTGGTCGGTCGCGATGGCCGGGACCGGACTGAAGCGGGGCGTCGCGGTGGGGAAGACCAATGCGGACGGAACGTTCGTCGACGGACCGCCGCACGACATTGGCCACCTGTTCCATACCTGGCTCCGGGCGCTCGGGGTTCCGCCCGAAAACATGAGTTATGACAATCATGGCCAGCCCTTGCCGGTCGCGAATGAAGCCTGTTCCGCCGTCGGCGAACTCTTGGCATAGGGGGTCTCATGCAAGCGAATGCACTTCAGCAGCAGTTCGAACCCAAACCGCTGGGGACGCCACTGACCTACGAACGCCAGCTTTGTCAGGCGCGGCACTCGCCGTGCGGCAGATTCCTGGTCGCCAGCGGCTACGACGCGACCATTCAGCGGTGGGATCTTTCGCAAGAACCGCCAGTGAAACTCCCGCCGCTAACGGCACACAACGGCTGGGTGCAGTGTCAGGCTTTCGCTCCTGCGGGCGAGAGACTGTTCACAGCCGACTCCTGGGGGAAAATCTGCTGCTGGCAATACACAGAGTCGGAACCTCGACTGGAATGGTCGGTCGAGTCGGCCCATGACGGCTGGATCCGCGCTTTGGCGGTCAGCCCGGACGGCCAGTCCCTCGCGACCGGAGGGAACGACGCCGTCGTCCGGCACTGGTCGGCCGACAGTGGTCAGCCCCTGAGCGCCGCGCCTCATCCCGGCAAAGTTTTCTCGATGGCGTTTCATCCGCGAGATAAGGCTCTGGTCTCTGGAGATTTGACCGGCCTGATTCGCCAATGGTCGGCGGATTCGAAAACCGTCGTTCGGGAAATCGACGCCCGTGTTCTTTACCAGCGGCACAATAATCAGGAATGCGGCGGCGTGCGACAGATTGTGTTCGACGCCGATGGTTCTCAACTGGCTTGCGTGGGACAGAAGAGTCCGGAAGGGGGTTTCGCGACGGGCCTTCCCTGTGCGCTGGTGTTTGACTGGTCGTCGGGAAAACTGACGCAGGAAATGCAGGTGGGAACGAAAGAAGATGGCTTCGCGTACGACGCCCAGTTCCACCCCGCCGGCTTTGTGATGGCGACGAGTTGTGCCTTTCCCGGCAGGGGGCACGTCTGGTTCTGGAAGCCGGGTGAGCCTCAGGCGTTTTATCAGTCGAACACGATTCCCAATGGACGCAGCCTGAGTCTGCATCCGGATGGGAAATCGCTGGCGCTTCTGGTCTCACTCTCCGCGAACGGCAACGGCCGGCAACTTGTCAATGGCCAATACGATGGTGGATCGGCGAGGATTCACATACTCGGATTTTCGAAACCGGCGTGAGTTCGTGGCGTTCTGCCAGCATGGCGCGTCAACTGTGTCAACGTGTTCATGTTGCGGGAATCCTGCGTTTTTCAGCAGTCCGAAACAACGTTGGCGGCACTCTCTAAGTGCCTGCCCCGGTGTGCGTCCGATGCGAAAAAACGCGTCCCTGGGCCATGCGAACGACCCGAGGCGCCGCCGCTTTGGCAGTGGCCGCACTCTGGGCTAACGGATTCCCCCCCGGTGGCGTTGGACCGGTACCAAATTCCCTACGGGACGCCGGATTCGGCAAACAGGGCATTCGCGGTCGCGACGGTCGGTTCGACCACGACCGGCACCAGTCCGATGAGAGCCTCCCCCTCGCATCGGTCCTGGCCCACGGGTCCTTGCCGATCCACGTGCGCGGGTGCGGGCTCGGGAGGCAATTCGACCGAGGAATTCTCGACATCGACTGTGGTGTGCGATGCGAGTTGAATGCCATTGGCGGTGACGGGGCTGGAGGGAGTGGCAATGACAGGGCGTGTTGCCGAACTGTCGGTGCCGGGCGCGTCAAACGAGGATCCGACGGGAACCATGACTCCATCACGCAAAACAAACCGCGGAGACTGCTGGCCACTCAGACTGAAATCGAAATCCACCCCCACTCGTTCGACAAACGTCCCGGTTGCGGGATCATAGATCGTAGTGGTACTTGGGATGTTCGCCGCGCTGTCGGGGTCGTTCAACAACAGGCTGCAGGTGATGAAGACAATCAACAGCCCCGACACAACCTGAGGAACGGCCGCCAGGAACAAGCCGGCAGTCGCCCAGGCGTAACCCGTTTCGGCCCCTCGCAAGCGTCGCAGCTTCCACAACGCATACACCGAAGTCCCCAGGGCGGCGGCGCTGACCAGCGCCACAACTCCCAACAATGTTCCCAAAATTGCGTATGCGACTTCGGGAATGGAACTCCCATACATTTCGATCCCGAACAACACGCCGGGGAACGCGATCATCAGCAACAGGGCGACTCCCGCCAATCCACACGACACCAGAGCGGGTTTCGACGTGGGGCGAGTCGCGGAACTTCCATTTGACAGTTCCACCGCGCAGACACCGGGCGAATACCCGTTCCCCGAAGAGACGTGGCTGGCACGGGCCGCCGACAAGACCGCTTCCGGAGAATCGGTCTGCGACAAGACTTGCAACATCTCATCGTCGGTTGGATCGGACGTGGGTAACGCCGCCACCAACTCTTGAATTCTGGCTTCGACACGCGCGACCGTCGCCATCCGCTCGGCACGTGGAACCGCGCCCACCAGCAGACGATCCAAGAGATCGAGCCGACAATCGACCAGGGGATGGCGAATCGGCGCGGATGATCGGGCGGTTTCAGACATGACGGCGACTCCGTTCCTGCGGGTGTTCCGGCGGAAACCCTTCCAACCGGTCGGCTATGGTGTACCCGAGAATGGCGTTTTTGCGAAGGGGAGTTTAATCTGCCTGCGGGGTCGGGGGGGGCAGGGAGCTAACGCTCCCCGCTCGCCTTAGGCTTGCTTGGCTTTTAATGCCTGCTGGAGCGCTGTTTCGAGGACTCGCATGTTTCCCAGGCCGTCTTCCGCAGGAGCCTGCAACCGGCCCGCGAGAATTGACGCGCAGAAGTCGGTCACCTGTTCAACGTATTGATTCGCCCGTGGAAAGACGATCGTCTCGACTGGAGCGTCGCCCGCCGTCCCCCGGCGGACCAGCAGCTTCGCTTCCTCGGGCGGGAGAAACGCGTCGGGGAGAACCATCGAGCCCTTGGTCCCGACCAGTTCAACTTCGTTGCGATACGGCGCTTCGAAACTGCAATCGATGTTCGCGAGAGCCTGATTGGGAAATTCCAGCGCGATCTGCATCGTGATGTCGGCTCCCTTTTCATGAAACCGCGCCCGGGAGTGAATTGTCGACGGCTCCGCGCCGGAAAAGTGCCGCGAGGCGTTTACGCCGTAGCAGCCAATATCCCAGACCGAACCCCCGCCTTGCGCGGGGTCGAGCCGCCAGTCGCTGCGATCGATGTCGAACGAGAAATGCGCGCAGATCAATCGCAGTTCGCCGATCGCTCCGTTGTGAAGCATCTGCTTGACTGTCTTGCTCCGGGGATGGTGTCGCCACATGAACGCTTCTTGCAGCAACACACCCGCCACCCGGCAGCCAGCGACCATCCGCTCGGCCTCGGCGACGTTCAGCGCCAGCGACTTTTCGCACAACACGTGCTTCCCCGCTTTGGCCGCCTTCAACGTCCATTCGCAGTGCGACTCGCCGGTCGAGGGGATATAGACCGCGTCGATCTCCGGGTCATCAATGACCGCGTCGTAACTGTCGTACGCTTTTGCCGCCCCGCATTCCTTCGCCAGTTCGGCGGCGACGCCGGGACGGAGGCTGGCGAGCGCCGTCAGCTCCGCCGCCGGCGAACCGGTGATCCCGGGGACCAGACCCCGACGAGTGATCCGTCCGCAACCCAGAATTCCGAACCGAATGGCGCGCGACACCGTGTTTCCCTTTCGCCGACGTGTTAGCATGTGGTTTCGTACCGTTCCGCGACCAGAGTATGCAGGTCGCGGGGCGGGTTTGCAACGTGCGGAGCATTCCACTCCCCCCGCGAGGAATAATGGACGACCCGAACAACTCGGTACGCTACCTGATCTTCGATTGCGAGGCGATCGCCGACGGTGATCTCATCGCACGAATTCGTTATCCGGATGCCGGGTTGACCCCCGAAGAGGCGATCCGGCGGTTTCGAGCCGAGACCGCCGCCGAGCGGACCGACGGCAAAGATATCCTGCCGGTGACTTACATGCTGCCGGCGGCGGTCGCCGTCGCCAAGGTCGACGGGCGGGGCCGGCTGCTCGATCTGGTGACGCTCGACGCCCCGAAATTCCGCCCGCATGTCATCGCCAAAACCTTCTGGCAGGGTTGGACGCACTACAAACGTCCCACGCTGGTGACGTTCAATGGGCGCGGGTACGACGTTCCACTGCTGGAACTGGCGGCGTTCCGGTATGGCTTCCCGGTCCCCGCCTGGTTCAATACCGAAGAGAAAGCGTACGACCAGTCACGCAACCGCTACAACAGCCACGCGCACCTCGATTTGTGCGACATGCTGTCGA
>JAPLOC010000447.1 GCA_026692825.1 Planctomycetota bacterium
GTCCCCCGCGACGCGATCATCCGAGAGAGTCACCGTCGCGCTGGTTGTGGTGTCGTAGACCTTGTTGACGCCCGTCGCCGTGACCGTCAGGGTGCGGAGTGTCACGTCGGCAGTGGTTGTGGCGGTGCTGTTGACCGTGTAGTTCCCGGCGTCGGCTCCCGACAGTCCCAGCCCGGTGCCGGTGACGGTCTTTCCGACCCCCACGTTCTTATTGTCGAACGTGGCGCTTCCCCCCGTGTAGGTGACGTCGTCGGTCAGCAGCACTCCCGAGAGCGTGCGGGTGGCGATCGTCGCGGTGTCCAGGCCGTTGTACGTCTTATTGTTGGCCGTGATGGAGCCAACGAGAGTCGCCGCTGTAATGTCGGCGAGGTCGGTGGCCGTGTCATTGACGGTGTAGTTGTCGGCATCGGTACCCGAGAGGCTCAGTCCCGTCGCAGTGACCGTCTTGCCCACTCCCACATTCTTGTTATTGAACGTGGCAGTTCCTCCGACGTAACTCACATCGTCGGACAGCAGCACACCCGAGAGCGACCTGCCGGTGATCGTGGCGGCGGACGTGGCGTCGTACACCTTGTCGTCGGCGGTGATTGATCCGACCAGGGTTGCCCGTGTCACGTCGGCCGTGGTCTGGGCGGTTGTGTTGACGGTGTAATTCCCAGCGGCACCACCCGAGATGGCGATTCCGCTGACGCTGACCGTCTTTCCGGTCCCGACGTTCTTGGTGTCAAACGTCGCCGACGCGTACGTTTCTGTGGTGAAGACGTCGCCCGCGACTCGGTCGTCAGACAGCGTCACCGTGGCGGCGGTCGTCGCGTCATAGGTTTTGTTGATCCCTGTCGCCGAGACCGTCAGCGTTCGGGCGGTGATGTCAAAGGTCGCCGGTGTCGAATTCGCAGCGACGTAGCTGGTCGAACCCGCGAACGACGCCACGACTGTGTATGTCCCCACGTTGGTCGGGGCGCTCACGGGGGAACCGGTCGGGGGCGTTCCCAGGTAATAGGTGAATGTCAGTCCGACGCCATCGAGGGTGTTGCCGGGCACGCCGCTCACGCCGGTCACTGTTCCGGTGGCCGCGTAGGCTTGACCGTTGTAGACCACATTGGGGGCCGCGACGGTGACGACCGGGGCGTCGAGCGCGACAATCGCGATATCGTTGCCGTCGCCGCCGACATAGGTGATCTTCTTTTGGCGGCCGCCAACCGTCACCACGGTCCCCTCCGCGAGTCCGCCAAAGGTTCCGCTGACGGCGTCGTTGCTGTCGTTGTTGACGATCACGAAGCTGTCAGCCGCTGCGGGGACAAACCCGCTCACCGCTGACAGATTCAGCGTCACGCTGGTGCCCAGGGTGACGGTGCCGCTGACGTTGAGCTGATCGTAATGGTTCGTGCCGTTACCGGCAGTAGTCCCCCCCAACTCGACCTCGAAGATCGAGTCGTTGGCGAACGTGTACGACCCGGTGTTGAGAATCCCGGGGCTGTTGCCAGGGGCTGTCGTACCGCTGTTGCTGACGACTCCGTTGATCGTTCCCGTGCCGCCGAGTGTCGCGCCGGCGGCCACAGTCACGTCAATCGCGTCCGGACCGTCGGCCAGCGAACCGTTCACGTTGAGGCGGCCGGTGTTGACGGCAGTGACGCCTGTGTAGGTGTTGGCTCCCGAGAGGGTCACCGTCGAGGCCGTACTCTTCGTCAGCCCGTTCGTTCCCGCGAGAATGGCACCGATGGAGCCGGCTCGTGTCTGGATGGTGTTCGTACTGGTCAGCACACCCGAACTTCCGGTCACGGTGCCACTGATCAACGTCAGCGTGTTGACCGTTTCGGAATTGGTGCCGAGCGCGAAAGTCGCGCCGTTCACCGTGACCTGTGTGTTGTCGTTGATCCGTTGGCTGCCGCCGAGCGTGAACGTGCCACCGTCCAGTTCAACGGTACCGCTTCCGGCATTCAATCCACCGGCATTAATGGTGACAGCACCGGTCGCTTTGAGGAACTGGTTACTGCTATTGGCCGCGGTGCTGGAGGTGAGGTTTGTGGTGCCAAGCTGCAACGGCAGGCTGGCGGTCCCGATGGCACCAGCGCTCGTCAGTGAGACGGCGGTCGCGCCGCCGAGGTCGGCCGTCCCCGCAGTGTTGGTGGCCGCTTCGACGATGCCGCCGGTGCCTGCCGTCAGGTTGACCGAGCCGCTGTTGCCATTGAGTGCCGTCCCCGTTCCGGACGCGTTGTCGAGTACGATCCTGCCGCCACCACTGGTCGATTGCACGACGACGGTCGCCGCGCCGGCGGTGGTCGCCGGTGTGGCGGTTGTGAAGGTGATGTTCCCCGTCTGGCTGCTGTCGCCGATCGTCACAGTGCCATCGGACGCGGTCACGATCCGGGCCAGTTCGGCATCGGTCAGATTGATGCCACTCACCGCGCTGTTCGTTCCCCCCAGGCTCATCGCCCGGCTGGGGAGTGACGAGCGGATCGTCACCTGATTCGTCGCGGGTGCGGCTGAAACGGATTTCCAA
Source organism: Planctomycetota bacterium (assembly GCA_026692825.1). Classification (GTDB taxonomy): domain Bacteria; phylum Planctomycetota; class Planctomycetia; order Planctomycetales; family Planctomycetaceae; genus UBA10511. The sequence continues at coordinate 2,501 of JAPLOC010000447.1, forward strand.
AGCTGGGCGGCACCCGAATTCACAACGTAGTACAGGATGCCGCTTGAATCGAAGGACAGACCCACATAGCCCCCTCCTCCGGCACTGACGTAGGGACTGGCCACACCGGCCGGGGTGATCTTGCTGATCGAATGATTGTTCAGACTCGAAGCAAACAGATTGCCGCTGCTGTCAAACGCCAGCGAATACGGATTCGCCACATTGGTGACAAACACACTCTTGGTGCCCAGCACTCCGGGGGAAGCAAACGTGATCTTCTTGATGTTCCCCGATCCACCGTCATATTGATTGGAGACATAGAGGTTGCCGCTGGCGTCGAACGCCAACCCGACGGGAACAGTGTCGTCGGCGGTGAAAGTGCCGATGGAACTGAAGACACCGGGTGCCGAGAACTTGATCTGGAGAATCTTTCCTCCCGCGGCGTTGGCGACGTACAAGTTGCCGCTGCTGTCGAAGGCCAGGCCAAACGGGTTGCTGATCAGCGAATTCGACACGAGCGAGGTCACGGATCCCAACACGCCGGGAGACGAGAAAGAGATCTTGCTGATCGTATCGCTGAAGTAGTCCGAAAAATACAGGTTGCCGGCGCTGTCGAAGGCCAGGCCCTGGGGCTGCACGTTTGACGCCAGCGTGACAAACGTGCTGGTGGAGCTAACCACTCCAGGGGACGAAAAGGTGACTTTAGCGATGGTGTGGCCGCCATCCGCGATGTACAGATTGCCGTAGGCGTCGAACGCTGTCGCAAGTGGATTGGTCAGCGGAGAACCATTGATCAAACTGGTGATCGTCGGCGCACCCGTGCTGCCAACGTTGGCCGTGCTGGCAATGTCGGTATCGGCTGCCTGGAGCGTGATGGATGCCCCGTATACCGAGGCGGTCCCCGTCAGCGTGAGCGTTCCCGACCCGTCGGCTGTCGCAGCGTCCGCTCCCAGAGTGACCGCACCGCTAGCGCTGTTGACCGTGACCCCCGTGTTGACCGTCAGATTGCCGGTCGCCGACAGGCTGATCGCGCCGCCGTTGCTGGCGACACTCTCGGCCAACGTCATCGCCCCCGTGGTAGAAATCGTCACACCGGCATTCGTCGCAACGACACCAGACAGCGCGCTCGAAACACCGCCGATCGTCACATCGCCCACGTTGACAACATTCACGCCCCCGCTCCCGCCGGACGCTTCGAGGCCCGAGACGGCGAGATTCAGCGGGCTGGTCGTGCCAACGCCGAGAGCGGCGGTGATCGCCAGATTGGTGTCGGTGAAGACCGTGGTGTTTCCGGTGTCATTGACCGACCCGCCGGTGACGATTTCCAGCGTGCTGGCATTCGCCATGCTGATCGCTGTCGAAAACGACACACTCCCGGCGGTCGCGTTGCCGACAACGATCTTGCCGGTCGTCGTGACGTTGTCCAGTTCCGCGTCGTTGAGCGCAAAACCGGCCGGGCCGGGCAGGAAGTTGCCGCTCCCGTCGAGTTTCAAGACAAACCCGTCGACGCCATTCGCGGAGATGTTGTACGTTCCCGCACCGGGGTCAAAGTCATACGGAGCCGAGCGGTCGGAAAAGTTGCCCGCCGTGATCACATTGCCACGGCTGTCCACCGTGATGGCGAACCCCGTGGAACTCTCGAGGTTGCTGCACGTCGCCGGCTTCTTCGCCCAGACAAAATCGCCGTTGGCGTCGAGCTTCGAAATGTAGCCCCCCTGGAGTGACTGACTGTTTAGCTCGAATGTATTTGATCCCGGATCAAAGTCCAGGATGAAGGTAAAGCTTCCGGTGGAGTAGACATTGCCGGCGGCATCCACGGCGATGTCCCTGCCGATCGCGGTACTGTTGTTTCCGACCCCCAACTGTTTCGCCCAGACGAAGTCGCCGCCGCCATTGAGCTTCCAGAGAAACGGCGTGACCGACAACGCACTCAGATTGGTGACCCCCGCCCCTGGATCAAAGTCCCCGGTACCTTGGAACGATCCCGTCGAGTACACGTTGCCACTGCCGTCCACCGTCAGGGCGTAGATGCTGGCGTGTCCACTCGGGTTGGCTGTGCGGCCCCAAACCAATCCACCACTGGAATTCAACTTCACCACAAACAGGCTGTTGAGGCCGCTGGCGCTGGTGATGTTGGTCGTACCCGCTCCCGGATCGACGTCCATTGTGCCCGAGTATGCCCCCCCAATGAAGATGTTGCCATTGCCATCGAGAGCCAAATCGTAGACCCCGGCGGAACCATTCAGAGCCTGAGCCCAGACGTAGTTGCCGTTGGAATCCAGCTTCGAAATGTAAGTGCCTCCACTCGAACCGGCGGTCAGGTTCTGAACGCCGGCACCAGGGTCAAAATCGACCGTCCCGCCAAACTCGCCAGTCGAGTACACGTTGCCCGCGGCATCGACTCGGAGGGAACCCGTCTCCGTGTGGTGGGTCGTGTTGCTGAACTGCCTGGCCCAGACAAAATTCCCGCTGGAGTCCAACTTGCTGATGAACACCGCATCACGGTTAGAGCCGGCACTACTGAGCAGGAACGTTCCCGCACCCGGATCAAAATCCACGTTGGAGCCCTGGAAGTAACCCGTCAAGTAGACATTGCCACTCCCGTCCACCCCGATCCCGTCACCCCAGTCTTGGGTATACGAACCCCCCATGCTTCGGGCCCAAATCAGATTCCCGCTGGAATCCATCTTGGTCACGTAGATGTCGGCACCGCCATTGCTGGTGAGTGTCGTGACGCCTGTCCCCGGATCAAAGTCGCCACTGCCGGTGTAGCGACCGATGGTGTAGACGTTCCCTGCTGGGTCGACCGTCATCTTCTCGGGTATGACATCGGCAGCGCCGCCGAATCCGGTCGCAAAACTCCCCGCCCCGCTCTCACCGAAGATGATGTTCGTCCCGGAAGCCGACGGCAGGAACGAGACATTTCCCGCTCCGGAGTTGATCGTTCCGGTCAGAACCGTGTCGGCCGCCGTCACCGAGACCGCGCCGCCGCTGGTCGAAACCGCGCTTCCCGCGTTGTCCTGCGAATAATTGCCGGTGCCGTTGGCGTCGCTGTCGGCGTTCACGGTGAACGCTCCCCCGCCCGTCGTCACGTCGGCCGCCGCGCCGCTCAGTGTCACTCCATTCGCGGCGGTCAGGTTGACCGCCCCCCCCGCCGACGCGATCGGTTCATTCGCCGTGAGGGAACCGGTTGTCGAAATCGATATCGCGGCATTGGTCGCGCTCAGTCCGGTCAGCGTGGCATTGACTCCGCCGATCACGAGATTACCCGTATTGGCGATGTTCACGCCACCGGTTCCGCCCGAAGCTTCGAGATTGCTGACGGCGATATTCAGCGGGGGATTGGTTGTCCCGATCCCCTGCGCGGCGGTAATCGCCAGATTGGTCCCCGTGAACACCGTCCCCGAGCCGGTGTCGTTGACCGTGCCACCGCTGATCACTTCCAGCGAGCTGGCGTTCGCCATGTTCACTGGGCCGGTGAAGACCACGTTGCCGGCGTTGGTCGCGCCGACCACGATCCGGTTCGTCGTTGTCACCAAATCCAGTTCGGAGTCGGTCACCACGAACTGCCCCGCTCCGCCGGTCGCGCCCAGATCGATCGTCCGGTTCGCCGTCGAGGGAAGCAGGTTGACCTGCCCGCCGGCCGAGGCCGTGACGGCCCCCGCCAGCACCAGATCGGCACCACGCAATGTGATCGCGCCGCTGGAGCTGTTCGCCGACGCCACGCTGGCACCGGCGCTGGTCGTCAACAAGCCACTCCCGTTGTCCCCCGCGCCGGCCGCCGTCAGGTCGGCCCCCAGGCTGACCGCTCCCGTCCCGGTCGCGATGCTCGCCCCGCCGGCGACCACCAGATTCGTCCGGGCCGTCACGTCCAACGCCGTGTTGGCCGTCGCGCCGGAAACAGACCCCAGGGTCAAACTTCCCAAGCTGTCGAGGTAGACGCCGCTCGCCTGGTTCGCCGAGCCGACGGCGATAATCTGCTGGGCCGCGTTGGAATTGTCGGCGAACTGAATCCGGTTGGCGGCGGTACCGACGGGGCCGGTGGTGTTCAACGTCACCGCCGCGCCCGTTGTCGAGATCTCCGCCGCACTGTTGTTCGCGCTCGCCGCGCCAATCCCGGCCGTTCCCGCCGTGAGGCTGACCGAGCCGCCATTACCACTAAGCGCCGTTCCCGCTCCGGACGCGTCGTCGAGTACGATCCTGCCGCCGCCGCTGGTCGATTGCACAACAACGGTCGCCGCGCCGGCGGTGGTCGCCGGTGTGGCGGTTGTGAACGTGATGTTCCCCGTCTGGCTGCTGTCGCCGATCGTGACGGTGCCATCGGACGCGGTCACGATCCGGGCCAGTTCAGCATCGGTCAGATTGATGCCGCTCACCGCGCTGTTCGTCCCCCCCAGGCTCATCGCCCGGCTGGGGAGTGACGAGCGGATCGTCACCTGATTCGTCGCGACAGTCGGAATGGATTTGAGGATGTAGGATCCGTAGTTGCTCGCGATATACAGCGCGCCGCTGCTGTCGCTGGCGAGACCTGTGAGAAAATTGTTACCGGTGTGGTACGTGCTTACGGAGCCGACGACACCCGGCGAAGCGAATGTCACTTTACTGACCGTGTACGGAAAGTAGTTCGTGACGTACAGGTTGCCAGAGGGGTCAAACGCGAGGCTGTGCGGCAGCGCCAGCCCGGTATTCACGAAGTTGCTGTCGATCGAACCGAATACCCCGGGTGCCGAGAAGGTCACCTTCGAGATCGTGTTGCCGGAAAAATTGGCGACGTACAAATCTCCATTCGGGCCGATCGTCAAACCATAGGGACCGTTGATGCCATTCCCGCTGACCAACGTCGATTTCACTCCGCCGGGAGTGATTTTGGTGATTGTGTTGATGTTCGTCTCGGAGACGTACAGATTGTCCGCGCTGTCGATGGTCAAACCTTGCGGAGTCGTCAGTCCGGTGGCGAAGCTGGGGTTGATCAGACTGCCTGTGGAACTGTACTTCGCGATGCTCCCCGCCAGGCCGCGAACGACGTAGAAGTTGCCGCTGCTGTCGAACGCCATTCCCTGTGAGAGCTGCAGATTGGTCGCGTCGTCGATGAACGTGCTGGCCGAACCTGCGGGGGTGAACCGGGTGATTGTCGAAACCGAATTGGAATTTGACGCGTACAGATTGCCACTGGCATCGAAGGCCAGATTGTTTGGGAACCACAAACCCTGTGCGGAGGTGGCGAACGTGCTGACCGCGGAAGAGGCGGCGTGCCCAACTGTCGCCGTGCCGGCGATCTCCGCGTCGGCACCCCGCAGACTGATCGAAGTCCCGTAGACGGCGGCCGTTCCATGGATCGCCAGCGTGCCGGTGCCATCGTCTCCCACGCCGGCCGACGTCACGTCGGCGTTCAATGCCACGGCTCCTGTGCCACCGTCGATTGCGACACCTGTGTTGACGGTCAAATTGCCCGAAGAGGTCAGACTCACGCCACCACTGGCAGTGGTCAGCGACTGGTCGACGACGATCGTGTCGGCGGTCACTGTCACCGCTCCGGAACCCGTCACGCTGGTGGGTGCCGACTGGAAATTCACTGTGTCCGAGCCGGCACCTCCGTCGACAATGAGTCCCTGTCCTGAAGCCAGGCTGAGCCCCTCAAGATTGATCGTGTCATCACCGCCGAGCGCGTTGACGATCACCTGCCCGGTAAACGCCGCCAACGGCACATCGACCGTATGGAGGTCGACCTGCGTCGCTCCTGCGCCGGCGGAAATCGTGTGGGAGGGATCCGAAACGCGGATCGAATTCCCGTTGAGTGACAGCGTCAGTTGGTCGTTGCTGGTTCCGCCATTGATGTCGGTGACAACCAGATCCGCTCCCACGACGGCGACACTGGTGTCGGCGGAGTCGTCGTTCGAGATCGTCAGAACGGCAGTCGGTTGCGTCGTACCGGCTTCGCCGTTGTTAGTGAAGTTCGCCAGCGACAAAGTCACCGTCTCGGCGAATTCAAAACTCGCGTCTCCCAGGATTTCGATCAGAACCGTCTTGCTGGTTTCGTTCGCTGCGAAACTGACCGTGATCGGGCCAGCGGTAAAATCGACCCCCGCCGTCGCCGACCCGCCGGTCAGAATCACGTCAACCGCAGTCGCAATCGATGTGGTATTCGAACGCAAGATCGTGACCGTCGTGATCGTATTGGTCGAATTCCCTTCGGACGCCGAGTAGGTCGCCGCCGAGAAATCGTAGATCGGCAGCGAGGGGACGACCGTCACCAAAAATCCCTGTTGCAGATTGGCCGCAGGGGAACCGTCGTCAGTCACCGCATAAGTCAGGTAAGACGGTCCGCCGCTCGTGCCAGCGACCGTCTTGAACTTCAGCCCCTGCAATTCGGTCGCCGAGACGTAGTTCCCGAACAAGACCGGCGTGGTCCCGTCCGCTTGGTACAGATGGATGAATGAGGGAAGATTGTTGATCTGGTAGGTCAGTGTCTGGCCCGACTCGTTGGCCGGCCCCGGGGAATACGTCACACCCCCCAGCCCCAGATCAATGGCGACGTCGTTGTGCGTGTCTTCGTCCACCGTGATCGAAGAAGGGACCGTGCCCGAAGCCAGGACCGGTGCGTCGTTGACGGCTGTCACCGTCACAGAAATCGATTGTTGCAAACTGGCCGTGGGTGAGCCGTCGTCGGCCACAACAAACGACAGGACCGCTGGCCCACCGTTCGCGTCGGCGACCGTTTTGTACTTCAGCCCCTGCAATTCCGCCGCCGTGACGTAGTCCGAAATCACGACCGGCGTCGTGCCATCCGCCTTGAACAGTTGGATGAACGACGGGAGATTGTTGATCTGGTAGGTCAGCGTCTGACCCGACTCGTCCGCCGGACCGACCGAGTAGCTGACGTCTCCCAGCCCCAGATCGACGGCGACGTCGTTGTGAGAGTCTTCCGCCACCGTGATCGAAGTGGGAAGCGTGCCCGAAGCCAGCACCGGTGCGTCGTTGACGGCCGTGACCGTCACGGAAATCGACTGCTGCAAACTGGCTGTGGGGGAGCCGTCGTCGGCCACAACAAACGACAGGACCGCCGGCCCACCGTTGGCGTCGGCGACTGTTTTGTACCTCAGCCCTTGCAACTCCGCCGCCGTGACGTAGTCCGAAATCACGACCGGCGTCGTGCCATCCGCCTTGAACAGTTGGATGAACGACGGGAGATTGTTGATCTGGTA
>JAPLOC010000448.1 GCA_026692825.1 Planctomycetota bacterium
CCGCATATTCGCGAGTCAGCGAACTCGCGCCGCTTCCCGGCGTCGTGTTCCCCTGCCGAAATTTCTCGAAGATCGAGTCCTGATCTTCGAGAGGAATTCCCACCCCGGTGTCCTCCACGGTCAGCTCACAATACGCCCCCTCGTCGGTCGGAATCGCCGACAATTCCACCCTCCCCCCCTCCGGAGTGAACTTCACCGCGTTCGACAACAGGTTGTACAGAATCTGCTGGATCTTCCCCGCATCCTGCGAAAAGACCGGCAACTCGGGTTGGCAGACACAGGCGAGTTCGATGTTTTTGCGTTCCGCGAGTGGTCGCATCATCGAAGCGAGTCGCTCCATCAGATCGTCGATGGTGAATTCGACGAGGTGCAGATCCATCTTGCCCGCTTCAATCTTCGCCAAGTCCAGAATGTCGTTGATCAGCGTCAGCAGGTCTTTGCCTGACGACTGAATGTTCTTGACGTACCGCTGTTGCCGTTCTGTCAGATTGTCGGCCCCTCCCAACACATCACTGAAGCCCAGAATGCTGTTCAGCGGCGTGCGCAGTTCGTGCGTCATTGTCGCCATGAAGTCGTTCTTCAGGTTGTTGAGCTCGTACAACTGCAGGTTGGCGCGGGCGAGCTGGTCGACCTTGGAGTCGAGTTCGCCATTCACTTGGCGCAGCTCCTCCTGAACGGTCACCAGGTGGCGCAACATGCGGTTGAACGCCTGACTGAGTTCTTCGAATTCGTCACCCGTGCGGATCTCTGCCCGGCGGTCGAGATTGCCCCGCGAGATGGCGTCGCTCACTTCCCGCAAATGCAGCACCGGCTTGACGATGACGTAGCGCACAATCGCCCACGAAGCGGTCATCGCCAGGAACACGGTGACGATGGCGGTCGACAGCAGGACGGCGTTATTCCAAGCGAGCGAGCGGTCGTTTTTGGATATGGGCAACACAATCGCCGCCATCCCCAGCAGTGTTCCATTCTCGGTCGCCACTCCGTTGATGGTGTGGTGATAATGGCATTCGAGACACGACTTGGTCGCCCGAACGGCCCCGTAGTAGCGCATTTCGCGTCGCCCCGTGTCATTCCGGACGATGCGCGAGTACTCCCGGCTGTCGGGATCGAGTTCGAGCGCCTGCAGCGCGGTGAAGTCAGCCTGATCGCTGGGGATTTTGTTCGGGTATTCGTCGTCGGCACGGTACAACGTCCACGAGAAGCGTTCGTTGCCGTCGACATGTGTCTCCGGGGGGCGCAACTCGTCGGAAAACCGCTCGATGATCGACTGGAATTCGGGGTTTTTCCCCTCCTGGTAGGCCCAGTGCCAGCGCTGCACGAGGGGTTGGATCATCATCCGGCCGGTCATCAGGTTTTGATCCTGAACCAGCCCGGCCGTCAACAGGTTGTAGGAATAAAAACTGCCGGAAACGAGCAGCAGCAGCCCCCCGCCGAAGAGGAACCGGCATTTTCGTTCGAGACTGGTTTCGCCGAGGAGGCGTTTGAAGGTTCTGTACGACATCCGGCTGGGAATTGTACCGGAATCGATTTGACAATGGCACTCCGCACTGGTACCCTCAACACCGTTCTATTCCGCGATGTTCTGTCGCGAAGCGTGGTTTTGTTGGGTTCGTCACCGAAGAGTTCCGATCAGCGCAGCATGCCCCGGGGTGTCTTCCGTCCGATGGACCTGTCACAAAAGACTTCATTCGCTGAAGCGGTTCGAATTGAGATTCGGGCGTAGAACGATCCAGTCACTTCGGTAGGAGTCGCGTGGTCATGCTGCATGTGGAATTGAAAGTTCTGGAAGGTCGGCAGGCGGGCAAGACGATTCCATTGAATGTACGTCAATTTCTGATTGGGCGTGAGCAAGATTGTCATTTGCGTCCCAATACTGATCTGGTGAGCCGGCACCATTGCGTGTTCACAATCGATGAATTCGCGGTCCGGTTGCGGGATTTGGGCAGTACCAACGGCACATTCGTCAACGGCGAGCGGTTACAGGGACAGGTTGTACTGAAACCAGGAGACCGGGTTTCTGTTGGCAAACTGGCGTTTGAGATTTTGATGCAGGAACAGGTTGCGGCTGCGCTGCCAGAGGCGGCTCCGGAACCGGCTGTGGGGGGCGATTTTGGTGCTGCGGACGAGGCCTCCATGACGATGGAGTTTCCCGCAGTCGCGCCGGCGGACGACACGACGGTATTCGCCTCGGTCGAAACCGCCACGGGCATGCCGGTGGCATTGCCTCCCGGGTTCGCACCACAGATGCCATACCAAGGGATGCAGTACGGGATGCCCCAGCCAGGCTACGCCATGCCGGGTTACCCACAAGGCTACGGGATGCCCGGTTATCCCGCTCCCGGCTATCCGCCCCAGTATCCACCGCAATACGCGATGCCGGGTTACGCGCCGCAGCCGGGTTACATGCCCGGTTACGGCATGCCGCAGATGATGCCGGGTTATTCGGTTCCCGGACCGTCGGTCGACACAGCGGCGAACGCGTCGGAACAGACCGAGGCGAGTGGCTCGCGGTTGACGATTGAAGCCCCCCCCATGGTGCTTCCGGATCCGGAAACGACGGGGGCGAAGGCACCCCCGCCCCCTCCTCCCCCGCCTCCCGGAGAAGCGGGTGCCCCGGCCAAGAAGCCGTCCGATGCGGCGGCGGATATCATCCGGAACCAGCGGCTCAGACGTTCTTGAGCCGATTGGAACCCTGTGGATTTTGACAGGCTCCGTCTCTTTTCTGATTCGGAAGGTGAAGTGTGGCTGACCCGAACGATCTCCAGCGGAACTACAAAGAGTTCCTCGATCTCCTCCCGCTGACCATGTCGCTGGCCGGCTTGCCGCACAGCAACCAGGGAAGTTACTACACCGAGGATCAGATCGCAGCTCGGGTCTTTACCGTCAAGCACGCCTATCGCGCCGCCCGGACGCTGATGCGGGAGTGTATTCGGCCGGAATCCGCTCCACCGGCGAATCGCTGACCCAAGAATCTCTCGCAGTCGGCGAACTCCTCTCGGCTTGAAGGTTTGAGTTGTGAGTTTCCGGTCGAGAGATTCGTCGACAGAGGTCCGCCGGATGAATGACTTGAGTCCAACAGAGGAGCGGGAGCTGGTCCGACTGTGTCTGGCCGGGGATCCGGACGCCGTGCAGTACGTGACTCAGGAGGTGTTTTTGCGGGCGTTTCGCAGTCTGGCGGGGTTTGATTCCACCCGGGCGATTCAACCCTGGCTGCTGACAATCGCCGTCAATCGCTGCCGAACGCACTTGGGATTGCGCAAGACCCGACCCGGTTCCATCGACTATAGCGACGAAACGATGGACACTCGACCGCCGGATCACGATTCCGATCTGGCCGAGGAATTGCAACGGGCGATTGAAACCCTGCGAGAGGATTATCGGGTATGCTTTGTGTTGTTCCACGATCAGCAACTCAGTCTGCCGGAGATCTCGGCGATCATTGGCAGCCCGGTTGGAACCATTAAGACGTGGCTGCATCGCGCCCGCAAGCAGCTTGCCGGTTACTTGTTGGAACGGGGCGTCGCCCCGGTGTACTCGCATGAATTGCACTGAATTCGATCGACTGTGGCAGCGTCGATTCGACGGCGAAGGGAGCTTGGTCTCGCTCGCCGAGGAAGCGCATTTGGAGGGGTGTGAGCGGTGCCAGGCGCATTACGAGGCGGGCCTGATGCTGGAGGAATCGTTGGGGGCCTGGCGCAGCGAACGCCCCCAGGTCGACCTCGCGCGTCAAATCGTTCGTGCCTTGCGCGACGATCGACCGATTCCCCGTACCGTGGCCGCCACGCAGTCTACAAACGAAACCAGTGCACCGTCGATCGCGATTGCCAGCCGTGTCCTGCCGGCCCCGGGACGGTCTGAACGACGTGAACGGTTGTTGCGACTGGCGTTTGCGCTGGTGGGGGGCTTGGCGACGCTGACAGGGGTTTGGGTATTTGTCGGCGCTCTGACCGCGCCGCCAGCACCGGCACCCATTGTGACGATGGAGCGGCCTGCTCCGCGCGAACGGACGCACAAAACACCGGATGTGCGGACCCGCAGCGATTCCGACCGGGACCAGGAAATGGTTCGGCGAACGCGCCAGGCGTATGAACCCATGGCTCGAAAGGCGGCAGGCGCGATCGATCAAATGGCGATGATGGTCGTTCCCGGGTGGGCGCGGATTGGACAGGCTCCCGAAACGGTGCCGGCCAAGCCGACAAATCGCGTCGACGATTCCAAACCGTCCGACGAGCCCCACCTGCTCCAACAACTCGAACGCGAGATCCGTCCGATTGGCAAAGGGGTCGGCGAGGCGCTCGACTTTCTCTGGATCGCGGGCGATTCGCACAATGCGGCCTCGCCAGAGACTCCCGACGATTTCAAGTGACAGGGGACTCGTTTTGGTTGCGGCGCCGCAACGCGGGGTCGCGCCGGGTTCCCTGCGACGAGCCGGATTCCCTGCGATGAATGGTGCCCAATTCCGTAGACGATCGCTGGCCGTGGTACCGGGTTTACAGCGTCGGAAACTTGATGTCATTCATCACACGGTCGTACCGAGGATCACGGAAACCCTCGTAAAGCTTCATGCCAAATCCCTGATTCAGCTCATACTGCGCCCGTGCCGACCAAGGGGTGTTGGGATGCGTCTTTTTTACGAACTCAAACTGCTGCTTCGCCTTTTCGAGTTGTGACTTCAGTTCGTCGACATCGACCTTCGTCAGTTTCACCTGCCGGTCTGTGGGGGCGAGCATCTCCTGCACCCGGCCGATGTTCCAGACATTGTTCTGCAACACGGTCGGCTTGGGCATGTCGGTCAGATGGGCGTCCATTACGAGCAGAAACTGAAACAGCCGCACTCGGTAGGCGAGCAATTGAGCGTACGCCAGATCGAAATTCGCACGCCAGCGAGTCGATTCCTCTTTCTCGCGCAGCGGCTTGACCTTTTCCAGGACACCAATCGCCTGATTCATCAACCCCATCGCCCGAATCGCGCGTTGGGTCGAGTCTTGTCCAACGGAGCGAAACCGCGCGGGATCGGTCGGATACCACGTCTCCTGAATGTTCAACTGCGGATCGACCCGCGGGTCCAACAGTCGAACCGCCTCGGCGATCGCCAATCGAAACTTGCTCTTCGACCGCTGCTCGGCGTACCGCCTTCGGGCCGACAGATCAGGAGTGTACTCCTTCATGTCGAGGAACTTGTACTTCCGGGCGTCGATCGCCGCCTGACCCACCAGATTCTCTTCTTCGTGCGGCAACAAGAAGTAGACACCTCCCGATTCCTTCGCGAGCCGGGCGAGTTCGTACGGTGAAAAGCCACTCGGATGCGAATCCCAGCGGTCATGCAAGCCATCGTATTGCAGCGCTTCCGGATACGGTGTCTCTGGTCCCCGATGGATCACCAGCCAGTGATCAAGACCGTACTTCGGATCCGTCCATCGCATGCGGGCATACTTGTATCCGAAGAGCGATTCACGTCCCAGAATGTAGACGGGGGCATGCGCCGCCTTGCAGCTTTGAATCGCCTTTTCCAAGAGGTCTCCGTCGCCATCGTCCCCCGATTCGTCGGTCACAATCACGACCGCCAGTTTTCTGCCACCACTCGTGACGAGGCGCTTATGCTGGTCGATCGTTTTCGCGACCGCCGCGAAGACGTTTTCCTCGCCCGACGGATCGTTCGGAATCTTGTCGATCGCCGCGCGGATCTCCGCGATGTTCGAAGTCGGCTTCGCGGTGAGCTGGCGGGTCTCTTTGCCGAAACTGCTCACGGAAGTCAGCAGAATCTCTTTGTTCCCCTTGAGCTGCTTGTCCTTTTCAATGACGATTCCGAGTTCTTCATACACCTTGTGGAACTGTTCGCGAATCTCCTTTTGATCGTCCTTCATCGACTCGGACTCATCAAACAGCCAGGCGACGACCAGCCGGTCTTCGCGCATCATGCGGACGAGTTCTTGCGTAATCCGACTGAGGGCGGGGCCGTAGCCTTCGGACACCGCCTGTGGATCACCACGAATCTCCCCTTCCCCCAGATCGGTCCCCAGCATGTCGAGACCGGGCAGGGAAATGTCACCCACATTGACGGCGACAACCGGGTCCGAGAATTGCTCGGAACTTTCGATCTTGGTCTGCGACACCGCCGGCCCACCGGTTCCTGAGGCGACCGCCCCCACATTGCCACCGCCGGAGACGATGTTCATATTCTCGGCGACATCGGTGTTTTCTGTCAGCTCGCGGGTGAATTCCTCGGGAAGGTGCTGCTCGGTAAACAACGACTCGATCGCGACTTTTACATCCTCGAGTTCAACCTGATAATGCACGAACAGGCAGAACACCACTGCCACGATATGCAGTGACGCCGACAACGCGACTCCCGTGATCTCCGCGGTCTTGATTCGCTGCAATGCGGGCATGTCGGCGGGAATCCTAACGATTAGACCAAGGGGGAACCCAAAATTGGCGACTAGAGCTTGGGCAAATCTCGCGCAGACGAATCTGCCGCTGGGCCTCGGCGGGGGTGGTATTCGCCGCGAACAGCGCGGGATTCTTGTTTTCCTGCCACTCCCAACCCATGGCGGTCGAGAGTTCCAGCTCGGCGATATAGGCCCAGGGAGTTCCCGGATGTTCATCCATCACGCGCTTGAGGTAGGTCACCGCCCGCTTTTCATCCTTCTTGATCGCCGCCCCGGCGTTGATCGCCTTCGAGGGAGTGATTCGCCATTCATTACTGTCCTTCTTCTGGAAGGGACGCGGAGTCCCTTTCATTTCCGCCAACATCTGGTTGTAACCATCAGACCGGACCCGCATCGCCAGGGCTCTTCCAATCGCCAGGTCATAGGCGGCCCGCCAACGCGGCTCGGCCAACTTCTCGCGATCTTTCTCGCCGCTTGCCAGCGCGTCCGCGACCCGGTTGATTTTGAAAATCAACTCCGCAGCCGGCTTTTGCGATTCGGTGATCGTCTCACGCAGAACATTGTCGTTGTATGCGGGGAAATCGAGTCGCGGGAGTGGAATGTTCTCGATCTTCGTCGCTTTCGCTGCCGTCACCAGAGAGTTCTTCGCCTTGTTCGCCACCAGACTCTTCTGGTAGTCGACAATCGGGCGGTAGTCAGGGGGATAATTCCGCATGACCGCCGGGCTGAACTTGACGTTGGAGTCTTCCTGCGCCACGTAATACAGCCCTCCCGTCTCTTTACAGAGCCGGGTCAGTGCGTACGGCCCGTAGCCCGACGAGAGCTGCCCCAGATTCACCGGGCGATTGCCCCACAATCCAATGTTCAACGATTCGGGGAGAACCGTTTCCGGACCGGCGTCGTAATCCAGTTGCAGCTTTTCACCGTCTTCCATCGTCCAATCCATCGTCGCCTTTTCGCGACCAAACGGAGCGACGTTCCCCACCACGTACACCCGAATCCCCGCCCGTCGACAGACGACCAG
>JAPLOC010000449.1:0-1076 GCA_026692825.1 Planctomycetota bacterium
CGGCGCAGCCGGCGGTTAGGTCGGTAACCGTCACCCGTTGCTTGACTTCATCGTCGTGCGAGCAGGTGTTTCCGATGCGGCGTTTCAATCTGTCTCCACTCAACTCTGCCGAAAGCGTCCAGACCGCGGCGTCGTAGGAACGCCGTCCGCCACATGTCGTAGCCGGCGGTTAGGTCGGTAACCGTCACCCGTTGTCTGGCGGCTTCAACACGGGATACACTGATGATCGCCATACAACTGAACGCACTCTCCCCCCTCCCGCCCGACATGCCCCCCGCCTACGTGATTTCCGCCTGCCGAACTCCCATTGGGAAATTCCTGGGGGGGCTGCGCGAGGTTCCCGCTCCTGAGCTGGCGGCGGTCGCCATTCGTGAGGCGCTCTCACGTGCGGAGATCAGCCCGGCGGCCGTGAATGAGGTGATTCTGGGGCACATTTTGTCTGGGGGAGTTGGCCAAGCCCCCGCGCGGCAGGCGGCGCTCAAAGCGGGCCTCCCCGACACAGTCGCCGCCTTCAGCGTCAACAAAGTCTGCGGGTCGGGATTGCAGGCAGTGATGCTGGGGGCTCAGGCGATTCGCGCCGGAGACGCGCGGGTGGTTGTCGCGGGGGGAATGGAAAACATGTCTCGCGCTCCCCACCTGTTGCGCGGAGCTCGTGAGGGTCTGAAGTTCGGGGCTGCCCAACTGGACGATTCAATGCTCGTTGATGGCCTGTGGTGCGCGT
This sequence comes from Planctomycetota bacterium, assembly GCA_026692825.1. GTDB lineage: Bacteria > Planctomycetota > Planctomycetia > Planctomycetales > Planctomycetaceae > UBA10511. Next base: position 722 of record JAPLOC010000449.1, read on the forward strand.
TCGAAGGCTGCCACATGGGAAATCACGCCGAGCTGACGGCGGTTGAGGCCAATCTCACGCGTCGCGATCAGGATGAATTCTCCGCCGAGAGTCAGGCCCGCGCCTCCCGCGCGATCGCCAGCGGCGCGTTCGCGAACGAACTGGTGGGGGTTCCGGTCAAAGTCAAAGGGCAACCGGCCGTCATTGGCACGGATGAATGCCCCCGTCCCGAGACCACCGCCGACACCCTGGCGCGACTCAAGCCGGCGTTTGATCCGCAGGGGACGGTGACGGCTGGCAACTCCTCACTACTGGCGGATGGGGCCGCTGCACTGGTCGTTGTCGACGAAGCGACGGCTCTCGAGGTGAAGACACC
>JAPLOC010000449.1:1105-8433 GCA_026692825.1 Planctomycetota bacterium
GACGACTGTTCTTCGCCCCGATCGACGCGATTCGCCACGTGGTCGCGAAGGGGGGCTTGACGCTCGACCAGATCGACTTGTTTGAGATCAACGAAGCGTTCGCATCGCAAACGGTCGCCTGTGTTCGGGGATTGAACATCGACCCCGCCAAAGTCAATGTGAATGGGGGGGCGGTGGCTCTTGGTCACCCCATCGGCGCCAGTGGGGCGCGGGTTCTCACCACGCTGCTGTGGGCGCTCCATGCGCGGCAGGCGCGGTATGGCGTCGCGAGCCTGTGTCTTGGTGGCGGCAACGCCGTCGCGCTGCTGGTGGAAATGGCGTGACGTCAAAATTAGGCACGATTCCTGGTTGACAGTGAAATCGCAGTGTCAATTCGAATAATGCGCCAACAATCGCGTCACTTCCTTTTGTTTCCACAAGAGCCGTTGTCGCTGCCGAAATGCTCCCATGCCCAGTGCCGGGGAATAGCCATGATGATGATCGACCACCGTCACCGCGCGGGCGAAATCGTCGGCAGTCCAGACGTCCCGGCCCGCGCCACGGGCGAGCCAGCGCGCCAGATAGCAGACACAGACGACCGCCAGTCCCAGAGACGCGAACCCTTCGACCAAAGGGACGTCGTAGTACGCCCGCCCGCAAAAGTGCAGGCTCTGTAGCTTCACACGCACATAACGGGTCAACACCTCTTCTGACTCTGCTGGTATCGGACCAAACGATGTCTCCAGCGCCTCGAAGGGGACCGCCTGAAACCCCTCCTGCAACGGCGTCAACTCGCCCCGGCCGGCGGCGAAGCTCCAGATCGCGCGGAGCAGTTTCCACCGATAACCAATTCCCCTCTGGTCGGACCGAAACGTGTCGCGACGCGCGTATTGCGCGACGAGCATGCGAAACAACTGCCGGGCGATCGCGCCGGGTGGCGCGGTCTGCCGGGGCAGCGTCGGCAGTTCCGACTTCACCGCCTGCGTGACGATCGACAGGAAGTCGGCCAGCCGAGGTCCGCGCACGCGCTCGAAACTCGCCTGACCGATGAGGTCGACCGCCCCCAGGGACCACAACATTTTCAACACAAACGGTTCGCCCTCGGTCGCCAGCGTGGCATCGAGCGCCGCGATGATTTGCAGCGTGTCGGGCCAGTCGAGCTGTTGTTTCGACGAGAGGCGGGGGGGTGGGAATTCCCGCGCCGACTCGGGAACGACCAGCCGCTCCAGTTCCTTGAGTTCCCCCTGCTGACGGGACATGGACGCCCCGCGATTGGCGACCACCGACGGACAACTGAAGCGCAATCCGACCGCGATCTTGCGACCCGCGGGGTGAAACGCGAAGGGATATACCCGGCAGGCGAGCGGTTTGGCTGGCTCGCCAAATTTGGCATGAATTCGGCACAATCCCTTGTCGTCCAGAAACAAACAGGCCCCGTCCGGTTGATGAGCCAGTCGCCAGCGGCGGTTCCAGGGGAACGCGCCCATCCGTTCAATCACGGGACTCCCCGCCGGGATTCCATCAGCCACCGTCCAGTTTTGAGCGACGATCCGCTCGCGTTCGGCGGAGGTGATTTCAATCTCATGCTGCCGACAGCAACCGCCGCAATTGTGGCAACTCCAGTTCTGCAGGGTCGGAAGTTGCAGGGGCAGCGGCATGGAGTGACCGGAATCGCTGGGGAAATCGCGTCGAGGGGAGAGAACCATCGTAACGGGGGGGCGAATGGTGACAAGGGGAAGCGGGGAGGGTCTTGCCGCTCGATTCCTCGCGTGGGCCATAACAAAACCAACCGGCGGCGATCTCAACTCCCGGGAAAGACCAATTCCTTGACACCATTCCCGCGAAAATTCGGTATCCTTCCCAGTCGTCCTCCTCCGACTTCCAAGAACCCGCCTGGTGCCTTCCTGCCGACTGTGTCCTCCATGCGTTTCTACCCACCTACCCACCCGTCGCGTCACCGAATGGTCGGGTTACTGTCCGTCTGGCTGTTGAGCTGTTGGGCCGCGTCGGTGAGCGAATTGCGGGCCGACGATCGATGGACGCGGGTTCCCGCCGAGGCGGTGCTGGTGGTCGAGATGAATCACCCGGCTCGTGGGCTGCAGAGTGAATATCTCGCCCGACTGTGGGAGACGGCCTCTCAGACCAGTGAATTGAGTCGCAAGCTGGCCGACGAAGAGAGCGACCGCTGGAGGCACGCGGCACGGTTTCTGGAACAGAGTCTGAAGACAGATTGGAAGAATGCCCTCGATCGCCTGACTGCGGGGGGCGTTGTCTTGGCGGTCGTCCCAACCGCGCCGACCTCTCCACCCGATGTGCTGTTAATCGTCGAGGCGGATGCAGCCGAGACGTTGCGATCGTTTGTCACCACGATCCACACAGAACTCGCCCGACGGGATGTGACCGCCACCGAAAGTCAGGTTCACCGTGGGATGACGTATTATCGCACGGGGGAGGCGTTTTACGCTCAAACCGACAAGACTCTGGTGGCTTCCAACAGCCGCCGCCTTCTGGTCGAATCGCTCGACCGTGCTGTCTCGCCCGCGGTAGAGGAAAAGCGACGGATCCCGGTGCCGCAGCGGTCCGACAGGTCGCAACCTTCTGAACCCCTTGCGGCGGTCCGGGGGTTTGTATCACTCGAGTGGCTGCGGGGGGTTCCCGAGATCGCGACGGCGTTGCGTGTTCCCGCGACCGAGCCGGCGGGGCAGTTGCTGTTTGGGGGTTATCTTGACCTGTTTCGACGGGGGACAGTGGCCGAGCTGGAAGTCGCCCTCGATCAGGAGGGGGTCGAACTCTGCTGCCGCATCGACGCGGGCTCCGCAGGACGGGCTGCCGAGTGGAAGGGGTTTTTCGCCGACGGGGTGTCCTCTCGCGCCTGGCCCGCACTCAATCCTCCCGGCACGGTCTATACCGCGAGCTGGTATCGCGACTATCAGCAGCTTTGGGAAGCGCGACGACACTGGTTGACTCCGGGCGTGATCGCGGAATTGGAAGCGGAAAACGAACGCCAACGGAAGGCGGGAATGCGGTTTGGAGTCGTCGATCTGGTCGAAGAAATGGGACCGCACCACCGGTTCGTGGTGGCCCGCTCCGCTGACGACAACTCTCGGGAAGGGAACTGGCCCCAGGCGGCGTTTACCATCGATCTCCGCGATCCCATGACTTTCCAGAAGCGATTTGTCGAGCCGTTGATTTCCATGTTGCGGGTTATCGCCGTCAGTGTGGGGGGAGACATTGAATTGTCCATGTCGGACGGGGTCACCGCGATGACTCTGGGATTCACAGCGACCCCGGAATCCGTACTCCCCGAATCGGTCGTCCGTGCAATTAGTCCGACGCTACTGACCGGTCACGGCTATTTGCTGCTGGCCACATCCCGCGAATTCGCGGAGGGAGTGTTCGCCGAAGTCGATCGTCGGCCAGCCGGCCTGGAAGACGCGTCGGCCGCCACAACCGAGCAACAACGACTCTCCCTCATGGCGATCGCCGACTTCTTTACGCAGTTCCGCCAGGAACTGGAACGCAACGTCGCGCGGGACAAGCAGCTCGGTCCGGCCGAAGCGAAACGTGAGGTCGATCTCTTCCTGACGCTGCTGCGGCAACTTGACTCGATCTCCAGTCGGAGTCAGTTGCGGGAATCCGGGTTTGAATACCGGATTCGCCTCGGAGGCGGAATGGGAACTGGCGAACAGCACTCCCGATGATTGGCGAGCCGAAACCGAACGGACCTTACCAAAATCGGGACCCATCAAAGAATTTCGTGGCGTTTCACGACTTGGTTGGATACCTTGATTGTGTGTTTCGTGTGAACACCCGGAATTTCTCATCCTCTGGAGTCCCGTCATGACAGCGTCCGTCACCAATCGTCGTGAGTTCTTGTCGTTTCTGGGACGTGGCATGTTGCTGGCGGGTGTGGGGGCCACCACGGCTCATGAAATGGGACTGGTTCCCGGGCTGGCGAGCGCCTGGGCCGATGGCAACGCCCGGCTTTCGTTCGGTTCCCTCGAGCCCCTCGCCGCACTCCTCTCGGAAACCGCACCAGACAAGATTCTGAGGGTGGTGGTTCCGTTGATCAATCAGGGGACGGAACTGCGGCAGATCGTGGCGGCGGCGGCGTTGGCCAACGCTCGCGCGTGCGGTGGCGAAGATTATGTCGGGTTTCACACGTTTATGGCGCTGGCCCCGGCTCTGCAAATGTCGCGGGAGTTGCCGACGGAACGCAAACCGCTGCCGATTCTTAAGGTGCTGCATCGTAACTCCCGCTGTCTCGAAGAACGAGGGGGAAGTTCGGCTGACGACACCCTGACACCTGTCGCCGCGACCGACGGAGTAAAAGCCAGTGCCGTCGCGCTGCAAGACGCCGTGCGGGGCCGCGATTTGAAGGCCGCTGAGCAGGTTTTCGCTCGCCTCTCGGCGGGTTCGCCCGAGTCGGCCTGGAACGATCTGTTGCCGACGGATCACGACGGCCCGGACGTGCATCGGACCGTGTTGGCTCACCGCGCCTGGGACATGCTGACGCTGGTCGGGCCAGAGCATGCCAACACACTGCTGCGACAATCGGTCCATTACTGTTGGAGAAATGAAGAGTATGCCACCAAGCGGTTCGCCCCGTTGCGTGATCTGCTCCCGAAGCTGTTCGATCAGCACGGACTGGCGGGCAAGAAGCGCGGCACCCGCGAGGCGGACGACACGTGGGTGGAATCGACGTTCCGGTCGTTGACCAATCTCGCTCCCGCCGAGGCGGCGGGACTGGTCGCCGCCGCGCTGGCGGAAGGGTTTTCGCCCAATGCCATTACCGAGGCGATCGCCCTGGCGGCGAACGAACTGGTGCTGCGTGATGAAGGCCGGCCGCCGCAATGGGCGCAACCGAACAAGCCCGTGGGCAGTGTGCATGGTGATTCGATCGGCGTTCACGCCAGCGACGCCGCCAACGCCTGGCGATACATCGCCGCCGCCAGCAATGACCGCAACTGCTTCGCCAGTCTGATCCTCTCGGCGTATCACGTCGCGATGGATTACCACGAATCGACTCGCAGTGTTCGCGCCTGGTCCCCCCGGCCGACCGCCGAGGTTCTCAAATCGGTCACCTCGGAAGACCCGAAAACGCTGCTGGTCGAACTCGACGGGGCGATTCGCGAAAAGAATCAGGAACTGGTCTGCGGGGTTGTCCGACGCTATTGCGATTTGGGACACGCCCACCGCCCGGTCCTCGACCTGCTGCTCGGCTATGCCACCAGCGAAGATGGGGCTCTGCACGCCGAGAAGTACTATCGCACGACCACCGACGAATTGGCCAGATCGCGGAAACAGCATCAGGCCCGCCAGCTTGTGGGTCTGGCTCGCGTGACCGCCAGCGAATTCGGGACGCCCGCCCCGGGTTACGAAGAGGCGTGTGGTTTGCTGAAAGTGCCGATGCGGGATTTGATTTCCAGGAGTTAGACGATCTACGGCATCCACTGAGAAATTTCGCGTTCGAGACCCCTGCGCCCTTGAAGGGCAGGGGTCTGAGGTTACCAGTGCATCACAAACCCACCATCCACGTTGATGGTTTGTCCCGTGACCTGTTTGGCCCGTTCCGAGGAGAGGAACACGACCATGTCGGCGATGTCTTCGGGTTGTTGCCAGCGAGCCAGGGGGACCACCGTTTTCACTTTTTCGCCGGCCCAGTCCTCATAGCTGCGTTTCTTGTCGGTCGGTTGCAAATCGTTCCACGCCTGCCAGACCGACCGGTTGAGCGGCGTCTGCACCATTCCCGGGCAGACCGTATTCACGCGAATTGTGTGCGGGGCCAGATCCTTCGCCAGGCACTGGGCGAAATTGATATTCGCCGCCTTCGCGGCGCTATAGGGAGGATCGGTCTGTGAACCGATCTGCCCCGCGACCGACGCGATGAACACCAGCGTCCCGGACTTTCGGGGGACCATGTCGGGCACGACGGCGTGCGCCACGTGGACCATCCCCATGATGTTCACGTCGAGACACTTCTTCCAGTCGGCGGGGTGCAGGTTGGTGAACGGAAAGCCGAATTTCCCCGATCCAATTCCCGCCGCGTGAACCACGTGTCCGATCGGCCCCAACTGCCGCGACGTCTCCCGCGCAACCTGTTCGACCTGGGCGAAGTCCGTGACATCGACGGCGAACCCCAGACAACGAATGCCGCTGTCGTGTGACAGGTCGGCGGCCACGTTTTCCACAGCGGGATTGCGGTCCCACAGCGCGACCGACGCTCCCTCGGCGGCGAACCGTCGGGCGATCGCCAGCCCGATTCCGCTTCCGCCCCCCGTGACAACCGCTACACGGCCGGTCAATTCCAGATCCATGGAGTTCTCGTTTCGACAGCGTTGAACAGATTGGGCTCCCATCACTCGCACCGCCGACAGCGCGGAGGAATTCGGGAAACACCCCAGACAATCGCGGTAACGTAGACAGAGTTCGTTGATTTATCCACTGGGCGAGGCTCCTGCCGAGCCGCCGCTGCGCCTTCCGCACAGCAAAAACCGTTCTCCGGGCAGCACTCGACCCACGTTCCCCCAGAACCCGCCGCTGGATTCGCGGCGGTCCCAACGCGTGTTTCGAGTGTCCACGACTTCGGATTCAATTCGACATTACGGTTCGGTTGGATGCCGAGCGCTGCCCCGCGAACGGTGTCCGGCCGACGATCGCTCACAGGTGGTTCACGAGGACATTCGCCCTCCCGTCGCATCGGACTTGTTCCTTCATGTCGTTCGCCACCATTTGCGTCGCCTGCTGAACCCTTCAGCAGGCGTGCCAATTGCGGAAAAAATCAGCAGGATTCCACTCCTTGGAATTGACGTAACACATTGAAATGTAGTTGTTTGCGACATTTTTTCACATTGTAGCGATTGTGTGGGTCATGCCCGGGGTATCGGTTCGTTCGCGGGATCGGGGCGTGTCGCAAGTGGCACAGGCGGTTCATTCGATAAGTTGCGTCAGACCTGATCTTGTGCGATGTGCTCCGCGAGAAACGATCAGGTGGATCAAAATGCGATCGACACGGTTCCCCGGGATGTTCGCCAGGGACGGCGTCCGGGTCTGACTCACCCCCGGTCACTGTGTCACCTCCGCTGTCGTGATCGGTCGCATGTGTACGGATACCCATTTGAGGAGCGATGCGACATGTTTCTTGGATCGAAAACTTCGATGCTGTTGCGTTGGTTGCGAGCTGGTGCCATTGCTGGCGCCGTCGGAATGACCGTCACCGCCGCCGCTGATGCTCAGGATCGCTCTGCCAGCCGTTCTGCCGCCCGTCGGCAGGTTCGTCAGGTGCAGGGGGAAGACGTTCCGCCCCCAGTCCCGGTTGCCGACGAACTGCCCGCGGAAGCCCCGCTGGG
>JAPLOC010000449.1:8448-14541 GCA_026692825.1 Planctomycetota bacterium
TAAGGAACATCAGGCGGAACCCGCCCCCGATGAACCGTGGACGTTGACGAACCTGTTCGACAACGGGTGCGGCGAAAACATGCTGAAAGACAACGGCATCAAGCTGAGCGGGTGGTCGAGCTGGGGTTATGCCAGCAACCCTGACGGCTCGTTCATCGGGAACGGTGCGAGCGTCAATCAGCAGGAATGGGGCGGGTTCATGTTGAACCAGCAGTACATGTTCCTGGAAAAGGTCGCCGACGGGTCCAATGGACTCGGCTGGGGCTTCCGTGTTGACGGCTTGTATGGTCTCGACGGAAACGACGCCCAGGCGTTCGGCAACGTCAATGCCGGGAAGTGGGACTACCTCAATGGCTTCGACCACGGTGCCTACGAATGGGCCATTCCCCAGGCGTATGCCGAACTGGCCTATGACAAGCTCAGCGTGAAACTGGGTCACTTCTATACCCTGGTTGGGTACGAAGTGGTGCCGACAACCGGCAACTTCTTCTTCACGAAGCAGTTGAATTTCTGGAACAGCGAGCCGTTCACCCATACCGGTGCCTTGGCAACCTACAAAGCGACCGACACCGTCAGCGTCAGCGGCGGTTGGGTCGCGGGCTGGGACACGGGCTTCTACCGCTACAACGGTGGCAGCGCGTTCCTGGGCGGAATGACCTGGAAGATCGACGACAAGACCGACTTCGTTTACTCGATGGTTGGCGGCAACCTCTGATGGCGCGGAAATGGTGCCGTCAACAGCTTCATCCTGTCGCACAAGTGGACCGAAAAATTCCAGACCGTCCATCAGTTTGACGTTCTCGGAACAGACCTGACCAGCTCCCCCGCCGTGACTCAGGGGCTGACCAATGGCGGTGTCCCCAACAATTCGACCGGGTTCATCAACTACGCCTTCTACGACCTGACCAGCAAGGTCAAGATGGGTGCCCGGTACGAATGGTACAAGGCCGACGGAACGTCGTACAACACGATGACCGGTGGCTTCAACATCAAGCCGACGAACTGGCTGCTCATTCGGCCTGAAGTCCGCGGCATGTGGTCGCCCGGCAATCAGCAGGTTTACACCGGAGCGCACGGCTACAGCGGCCAACTGTTCAACCAGACCCTGTTCGCGCTCGACACCACGATCCTGTTCTAATCCTGGCGGCGACATTCGAGCCTCCCGCCCGCACGGCGTGAGTAGCGAATCACTCGCCACCCGAGTTTGACAGACCCCAGCCCCCCGAATCGCGATTGCGGTTCGGGGGGTTTTTGCGTTTATGGCTTTGTACCGGAATTAAGACAAGAACCTTGGCACCGGAATTGGTAGGGAGAAACTGGCGACAAATGTGCCGCTATCGCACCGAAGCTGGGGGGACTCTGTCCCCCAGACCCCCCTGGGATTTTCCTAGGCATGGGTCCGATGTCCAATGGGCGGAAAGACAATGGCTGTTACCTGTACGACCGACAACGGTCTGATACACCTCTCGCTTGCCAGGCTTCGGGTGATTCCATGCATCGACGAAACACCAGCAACCATCACACGTCACACCAACCATTGGATACCGACCGTTGCATCTCTGGCGAAACTGGCATGCTCAGGTTGGCTCCCGTAGAATGGCCGCTTCGCTCCGGATCCCTTCCCGACACCGTCACTTGTGGGCCGAATTCCCTTGGCTGCCGAACAGCGTGATTTCGACGAGTTCCTGGAAAAGTTCCGCAAACATCGCGATTTGATGACCGAGGAGCTGCACAAGGTCATCATCGGGCAGGATGTGGTGATCGAGCAGATTCTCGCCGCCATTTTCACCGGGGGACACTGTCTGCTGGTCGGCGTGCCCGGACTGGCAAAGACGCTTCTGGTCAGCACGATCGCCCGAATTCTCGACGTGAAGTTCAAGCGGATCCAGTTCACCCCCGACCTGATGCCCTCGGACATCACCGGGACCACCGTGCTGGAAGAGACGGAAACCGGGGGGCGTAACTTCCGCTTTGTCGAAGGGCCGGTCTTCACCAATATTCTGCTCGCGGACGAAATCAACCGGACTCCGCCCAAAACCCAGGCGGCCCTGCTCCAGTCGATGCAGGAACACGAAGTGACAATCGGGCAGACCACCTACCCGCTCCCTGATCCGTTCTTCGTCATCGCCACCCAGAACCCCATCGACGGCTCATGTTCAATATCAAGGTCGACTACCCCTCGCTGGCAGAGGAAGAGAAGATCCTGAGTGCGACCAGCAATGCTGAGAAGCCAGAGATCCGCAAGGTGCTGTCCGCCAAGGCGATTCAGTTTCTGCAAAAGCAGATCAATCAGATCCAGGCGACGCCGCTCACGATCAACTACGTCGCGCGACTGGTGCGGGCGACACGTCCGGGAGATCCCTCGGCTCCCGCGTTCGTCAAGGAACTGGTTGACTGGGGGGCAGGCCCGCGTGCCGGCCAATATCTGATCGCCGGTGCTCGCGCCGTCGCCGCCATGGATGGCCGGCCCAGTATCTCGGTCAAAGACGTTCGACGGGTCGCCGTCCCTGTGCTAAGGCACCGCCTGTCGACCAATTTCCAGGCGCAAGCCGAGAATATGCGGTCCGAAGATGTGATCGAGCGACTCCTGGTCGAAGTCCCCGAGCCGCCGATCCCCAAATACGAACGGGGCTGAGAGATACGACCACGTTATGGACAGGGGTGTTCATCGAAAACTCCCCGAAGCGCTCTCGAGAGTTCTCGCGCATGCCGCCGCTGTTGCGACTTCAAAACATCACCCGTCGATTCGGAGGGGCGACTGCGCTCGACACAGTCTGTTTTGACTTGCTGCCCGGCGAAGTCCACGCGCTCGTGGGAGAGAATGGCGCGGGAAAAAGCACGCTGATCAATCTAATCTCCGGACTCCTCGCTCCCGACGCCGGTGAGATTCTGCTCGACGGTCGGCCGAACACGCTTGAAAGCCCAGTCGCGGCCCGGCGACTGGGGATCGCTGTCGTGCATCAGGAACCGGACGTCTTCGAGTCCCTCTCCGTCGCGGAAACCATGGCGCTGGCGCATGGACTGCCGACGGGCCCCGCCGGCTGGGTCCGCTGGCAAGAGGTCGAACAGTCGGCTCGCGCCGCGGTCGCTACGATGGGAGAACCGATCGATGTCCTCGCGCCGGCGGGCTCTTTGGCGGTCGCCCAGCGACAAATGATTCAGATCGCGGCGGCAGTCACCCGACGGTCGCGGATTGTGCTGCTGGATGAACCGACCAGTTCACTCTCGCGGGCGGAAAGTGAGTGGCTGTTTCAACAGATCGCCCGTTTGAAAGCGGACGGCGCGGGGATCGTCTACATCTCGCATCGCTTCGAAGAGATCGCTCGGCTAGCCGATCGCATTACGGTTCTGCGCGACGGACAAGTCGCCTGGACCGGTCAGGCGACCGCGATCGATCACGCGGGAATCGTGAAAGCGATGGTGGGACGGGAGACAACTCTGGTCCCGCACACGGCCTCTGACTCTCATGGACCGGTGCGACTACAAGTTGATGGGGCGACCGATTCGGAAGGGCGATTCGAAGACATCTCGCTCGCGGTGCGGGGGGGAGAGGTGTTGGGAATCTATGGCCTCGTCGGGGCGGGACGGAGTGAATGGGCGCAGGGGCTGTTTGGATTGCGGACCTTGTCCGCCGGCACGATCGCGATCGATGAGCGCACTCTCACCATTCGCACTCCCACCGATGCGGTTCGCGCCGGGCTGGCCTATCTGCCGGAAGACCGCTTGCGGCAGGGAGTGTTTCCCACACTCCCCATCCGGGTAAATCTCACGATCGCCTCCCTGACGCGGTTCGTTCGCGGGCTGTTTCTCTCACGGCGCGACGAACGGTCGGCGAGCCAGGCGACGATCGCGGCGCTCGCCGTCAAGTCGCAGTCGATCGAGCAACCGATTCAGCAGCTTTCGGGTGGCAACCAGCAAAAAGTGGTTTTTGGTCGCTGGCAAATGGCTGATCCGAAAGTGTTGCTTTTGGATGAACCGACCCGCGGAGTCGATGTCGGGGCGAAAGGGGAGATTCATAAGTTGATTCGCGAGTCGGCGGAGACGGGACTGGCGGTGGTGTTGATCAGTTCCGATCTCCCCGAGGTGCTGACGCATGCCGATCGTGTCGCAGTCTTTCGCACCGGGCGACTCGCAGCTCTGTTCTCGCGGGACGCGGCGACCGCCGAGAATGTCCTCGCAGCGGCACTTCCGCAGGCGGGAGAGCAGTCACGGGCAGTCCGCCCGCGCCGTCGATTCATCGATCCACAGTTAGTCGGCCGGGTTGGCCTGCTGGCGGTCATTGGCGGACTGGCGCTGGTGCTGTCGCTCACCACTGGCGGGCGGTTCGCGACGCTAGGAAATTTGTTGGGGCTGTTAGAGAAAGTCGCCGTCGTGGGGTTGTTGTCGGTCGGGGCGGCGACCGTGATCATCGCGGGAGGGATCGACATCTCGGTCGGGTCGCTGATGGCGCTGGCGGCCGGCGGGGCTGGTCTGGCGATGCGCGCGACTGGTGGAACGGCCTGGGGGACCGCGCTCGGGGGGGCGGTCGCTTTGGTCACGGGACTGGGCGGGGGACTCGCGAACGCCACGGCATCGCGGATCGGGCGGATTCACCCGGTCGTGGTCACGTTGGGGGCGATGACGATTTACCGCGGTCTTTTGCTGCATCTGACCGGTGGCAACGTGATTGGCGATCTCCCCGCGAGTTTCCGTTCGCTGACTGTGGGTCGCTTTCTGGGAATTCAAAGGGCGGCGTACGTCCTGATCGCGACGGCGGCGGCGGTTTCCGTCTGGATGGGATCGATTCGGTCGGGGCGACACCTCTTCGCGTATGGTTCAAATCCGCGAGCCGCCCGGTTGGTGGGAATCAGCCAGAACCGCACGTGGTTGACCGCGTTTGGGATTGGGGGATTGTGTGCCGGTCTGGCCGGGTTGATGGAACTGGGGCAGAACGGATCGATGCAGTCATCGATGGGGGCCGGCTATGAATTGAAGGCGATCACCGCCGCCGTCATTGGTGGGACGGCGGTCACCGGTGGCCGAGGGTCCGCCTGGGGCGCTGTGCTGGGGGCGATCTTGCTGGCGCTCGTTCAGAACGGCCTGGTCCTGTGGGGCGTTTCCCCCTACCGGTACGACCTGGTGATTGGGGGCTTGCTGGCGACCGCGATTCTGGTTGAGCGATTCACACGGAGGAACGTCGCATGAATCGCGAACGTGCCCGCCGACTGGTGGCGAACCTGTTTCCCTGGATCCTGTTCGCACTCGCGGTCGCGCTGGTCTTCAGCCGCTTGCCGAACGCGCGATCGATCTTGTCGCTGTGGCGGCCGTGGGGCGAGATTGGAATTCTGGCGCTCGGTATGACGGCGGTGCTGTTGACGGGGGGAATCGATCTGTCGGTGGGATCGATCGTGACGTTATCGGGGATGACGCTGGGGTTGCTCAATCAGCGTGCGGGTTGGCCGTTAGTCGCGGCGGCGATCGCGGCGGTGATCACGGGAACGCTCGCGGGAGCGATCAATGGACTCTTGGTGATAATGGGAATTGTCCCGCTGCTGGCGACTTTGGCAACGATGGCTCTGTATGCGGGCCTGGCGATGGCGCTGTCGGAAGGAGAGCGGATCGCGGGTTTTCCAGCGGAATTCGGGCAGTTGGGTCAAAGCACGATCGCGGGGATTCCGAGTCAGCTTGGGTTGTTGTGCGTGGCGTGTGTGGTGCTGGGGCTGTTGATACATGGAACCCGTTTCGGGCGGGCGCTGTTTGTGATTGGAGACAATCGCCGGGGTGCGGAGTTCGCCGCCGTACCGGTGCGGAAGGTCGAAGCGGGGCTGTACGCGCTCAACGGATTTCTCGCCGGCCTGGTGGCGGTCTGGTTCACGGCCCGGCGGGGGGCGGCGGTACCGGACGCGGGGCTGGGGCTGGAACTTCAGACCATCGCCTGCGTTGTGCTGGGAGGAACCCGCGTTACCGGGGGATCGGGGGGCGTGGGGCGAACGTTGCTGGGATTGGGCGTTCTCGCGAATCTCGAAATCGGGTTGCGCCTGTGGGGCAACCAGAGTTTGGGAATTCCGGGGACGCCGTTGGTTTTTGTCCTCAATGCCAATGCCCGACTGATTC
>JAPLOC010000450.1 GCA_026692825.1 Planctomycetota bacterium
CAAGCGTCTGTTGATTGGCGCGTGGAATTCCTCCCACTATGGTGCCTCTACCCTTCCCGCGTTTGGGAAGCCCTGAGCAAGTCTGACGGTTGGTCAAGATGCGCAAGATTCTGGAATCCCTTGCTGAAACGCTGCGTGCGGGTCAGTCGGCGGCCTATACGGCCCTCGTCGAGACTCGCGGGTCTACGCCGCAAAAGGCCGGGGCGACCATGCTGGTGTATCCAGACGGATCGCAGATTGGAACGCTCGGTGGTGGTTGTGTGGAAGCCGAGGTCAAGCGCCGCGCCTTGCGGTTGCTCGACGAAGGGGAGACGGATCTCCTCACCTTTCAGCTTGACGACAACTACGGTTGGGACGATGGACTGATTTGTGGCGGCCGGATGAAGTTGTTGGTCGATCCGGTGCGGCCAGGTCAGGATCTCGCGTACTTTGAGACGTTGAACCACCTTTTGGCGGCGGGCACTCCGGTGACGGAAGCGGTCGTGCTGGAAGGGGAACGTTCGGGAGGTGGTCATCCGGGTGATCGCTTCCTGTTGGATGACGCCGGTCAAGTGCTTGCCGCCCGTGCGAAGTTGGGTCTTCCCACGACTGCGGTTCAACACTTGCGCCCGTCCAGAAGCCGTCCGCGGCCCTATGTGGAGTCGGGAATTTCGTACCTGCCGTTTTTGCGGCGGTGCCGACTCATCATTGTAGGTGCCGGCCATGTCGGTCAAAAAGTCGCGCAGCTTGCCTCTGAGGTCGATTTCGACGTGTGGGTCGTCGATGACCGGGAAGAGTACTGCAACAGCGGTCGTTTTCCCGAGGCGAAGCGGTTGATTGTTGGTCCCGTCGACACGGTGTTGTCGGGATTGGAGATCGACCACAATTCGTACTGTCTGATCGTGACACGCGGCCACAACCACGACGAGGAGGCGTTGTACCACCTCGCCGAGACGGACGCGTCGTACGTGGGAATGATCGGCAGCAAACGAAAAATCCGACTGATTTTCGACGATCTTGTGGCGGAAGGGATTTCGCTGGAGGCGTTGAAGCGCGTGCATGCCCCGCTGGGATTCGACATTGGATCGCAGACGGTGCCCGAGATCGCGGTGAGTATCGTGGCCGAGCTGGTCGCGCATCGCAATCTGGGGGGAATTCCACGGCAATATGCCCGTGATTCCCTGCTCACCGACAGTTCGGCGCGCGGTTGTGAGACAGACGTCGCGGGAAGCGACGCCGTCAACACGAACGCGTGAAATCGGTACGCAAGGTCGCGGGATGCGACACAGCCCAAAGACTGTGAATGCCGGCTGGGGCATTCCCGGAAAGCGGGTCTGACTTGCGGGTTTAGGGATCCCTTCAGGCGGGATCTCTGGCCGACACAGGCTCCCGCGTCGCGATGCGCGATGCGAGTTCAGGCTGGGAATTAGGTTCAGGCTGGGAACCTGCTCGCTTTGAGCAACGAAGCCTCCGGGGGACCGCTGCGCGCGGACCCGCACAACGCTTCGTCGAACCATCACCACTGGATTCCCGAAAGGAAAACAGCCATGAGGAAGTTCCGTTTCGTCGCCGCCGGTCTGTTTGTCGCGTGCGCCGCCCCGTTTGCCATCGCCTTCGAAGAGCCGGCACAGCCCGCCGTCGTCGTCGCGAAGTCGGACGCGACTGAGGTAACCGCCACCAACGATTCCAACGACGCGACTCCCGCGGTCGCTGAGCCCGCGCCGGCCCCGGTGATCCCCACACGTGAGATTGGCAGCCTCGCCTGGCACACCGATTACAAATTCGCGTATCGCGAGGCGCGCGAGCAGCGCAAGATGCTGCTGGTGTTCTTTCGCGATGACAAGAACGCCGCTTATTACGACAACTTCGAACGCGTCGTTCTCGCGAGTCCTCACCTCGCCCCCGCGCTCGGTCGGGTCGCGCGCGTTGTGGTCCCGGCGGCTTCCACCGACTATGGCCGTCCGCTGACGAACGGACAACGCGAACGGCTGCTCGATCATCCTTCGTTCTCGTTCATGTATCGCACACCCGGCCTGGCGATGATCGACCTGGCGAGTGTTGGTTCGGGTGTCTATGGCCGCATTGTGTCGGCTCATCCGTTCATGGCCCATCGTGCCGAAGGGGTCGGCACAGTGCAGACCATGTTGTCGCTGCCTCCCGGAACCATCACTCAGCGGGCGCTCGTTTACGCGATGCGGACGCATCCGTCGGCCCCTCAGGGTGCGAACTATGGTTGATGACAAGTCATGGCGTCGGGCACCATGACTGGGGAACACGTGCCGGCCAGGTCTCCGCCTCCACCGGGCGCTCACCCACCGCAGTCGCCGCGATGACCGGGAATTCGTACCTGCTCGACGCCGCAAGTGAACTCGTCACCCAGTGGCGCAATTCTCCGTCGCACTGGGTTCTGATGAGTCCCCCGGCGTCGGTCTATGCGCTGGACATGGTGCATTCCCCCGGTGGAGCGTGGTTCGGCACCGGCATCTTCGCGCGCTAAACACCCCTCAGGCGAGCGGGGGGCATCAGCCCCCTGCCGTCACTCCCCAACCAAACCGTCACCCCCCTCTTATCGCACCAGCGAAGCCGCAACCGTCTTCGCAGTGCGCCAATCCCCCGCCAGCAGCGCGCAAACCGCCAGCAGCTCTTTCGAATTGTCGTCACCGACGAGTTCGACATAGCGCTCGGCCAGTTCGACCGCCTGCCGGGGGGCGTTGGCATTCAGCGCACGCAGACACTGGCGGCGGAGCGATTCCGCCGCCGCCTTCGCCTCGCGCAGCAGCGTCAGATCACACCGACACCGTCGGCATTCGTGCGACCACTCCTGCGCTGCCCGACAAGTCGGGCAGCGCATCACGCCGGTCGGTCCTCCACCAGTCGACATCCCCACTCCTTAGCGGTCCGCCAGGTAGAACAGCAGATCTTCGACGGCCTCGGCGATCGGCTGAATCTCGGCACGGTTGCCCGATTGCACCGCGGCGCGCAGGTCCGACAACATTCCGCGCAGCTCGGCGGCATCTTCCGCATTCGCTTTGCCGGCGGCGGCCTCCGCAGTCGCGATCAGGTCGGTGATCTCGTCGGCCTCCACGTCATCGGTCGTGTCGGAGTCCGCATCGTCCGAATCGTCTCCGTCCAACTCATCATCGAATTCGTCGTCGAACTCGTCCTCCAATTCTTCTTCGTCGACAATGTCGTCGACTTCCACCGCCGACTGTTCAAACAGCGCGTCGAGACGTTCGAGGGCGTCCACCCGTTCCCGGCGACGAAACCGCTCCATCATGTTGTCGATGACGACCTGTTTGGACTTTCCCGTGGCCCGTTCGGTCGCGGTCACCTTCAACAGACCGCTGAGATCGAGGTCGAGTTGCACCAGAATCTCATTGCCCGCAGGGAGGTCCGCCAGGCCTTCGATTCGAAATCCACCACACAACGTGTTCCGCCGGGTATCGCTGAATTCACCTTGAAACACCCGGATTTCGGCGGCGTCCTGGCCGTCGTTCACCGTGAAGTAGCTCTGCGTCCTCCGGGACGGGAGTGCCGTGTTGCGGTCGATGATTGGTGAGAAGAAATAGGGATTGCGGGTTTCGCTGTTCAACGATTCGATACCCAGCGTGTGCGGCGTAATGTCCACCAGAACCGGACCCACGTCGATCCCTGCGATCAAGCCCCCCTGCACGGCGGCCCCCATCGCGACAGCGAGGTCCGGCTCGATCTCGGAATGGACCGGGCGACCCAGACGCTGCGTGAGAACCTGATGGATCATTGGCGTTCGCGTCGCCCCCCCGACCAGCAGCACCTTCGCGATGTCCGTCGCCTGGAGCTTCGCGTCGGTCATCGCGCTTTCCAGGCAATCGAGGGTCCGCTTGATCAACGGCTCGATCAGCTCTTCGAATTGGTCGCGCGTCACCTCGATTTCCAGATTGAGCGGCAACCCCTCTTTCTCGGCGATGAACTCCTCGGTGATCATCACGTACGGTTCGTACGACAGTTTCTTCTTGGCTTCTTCGACGGCGTGCAGCAGCCGAGACCGCGCGGAGAGCGATTGCCGCAAATCGACTTTGTGTTCCGACTCAAACTTGTCGCAGACAAAATCGAGCAGTTTCTGATCGAAGTCATCGCCACCAAGCTGGGTGTCGCCATGGCTGGCGAGAATCTCCACAACCCCTTGTTCGACCTGCGCGATGGAAACGTCGAACGTCCCTCCCCCCAGATCGTACACCAGCAGCCGTTCCATCTCGGGAGGATGGGGATCGTAGGTCAGAACCGCGGCGGTGGGTTAATTGATGATCCGGAGGACGTCCAGTCCCGCGAGGCGACCCGCTTCCCGCGTCGCTTCGCGCTGCCCTTCGGTGAAAAACGCGGGAACGGTGATGACCGCTTTCGAAACGGCATGCCCGATCGACTTTTCGGCACGTTCTTTGAGCGTGCGCAGGATGATCGCGGAGATCTCCTGCGGGGTGAAGCTCTGGTCACCCAGTTTGACATGAACCTCCTGCCCCATTTTGCGTTTGATCGATCGGATGGTCCGTTCGGGGGCGAGGACGAATTGATTGCGGGCCGCCCGTCCCACCAGGAGCTTTCCCTGCGGGTCGAGACCAACAACCGAGGGAACGATCGGGTCTCCATCCTCAGACAACACGACGGGTCGACCGTCGCGAAGAATCGCGACCTCGCTGTTGGTGGTTCCCAGGTCGATTCCCAGAATCACCTCGGTCACGGTTTCGGACGCACTCATTCCCATCGATCCTTGTTCAGTCTTCCAGGATTCGCGACGCCCGCACTTCGGCGCTGCGCAACAAACGACCGTTCCAGATGTAGCCGCGACGCAGCTCATCGACAACAACGCCTCCCCGGACCCCCTCGGCGTCGACCACTTCCACCACAATCATCGTTTCGGGGTCAACCGGCCGGCCGACCGCGTCCAGGCGGGAGATTCCCTCCGACGCCAACGCCCGTGACAACCGATTGTGAATCAGTCGGTATCCATCGAGCATCGCCTGCAATGTCTTTTGCGCTTCGTCCCGTGGTTCGTCCTGAAGCAGTTTCTGAACCGCCGCGTGGTAGCGACGGGCGTTCCAGCGCTGAAATCCGGAAAGCTGCGAGTACAGAACGTCGACCCGCGTCGACAAGGATTCGGGTTGTTCCATGGGAAGACGCTGGCGAATCTTTTCGATTTGCTGCCGGCCCCGGTCGAGCGCTTCGTCAAGTTCCACCAGCGCCATCGCCAATCCCTTCCCGGCATTCGGGGCGGGGGTGGACTCACGTGGGGCGGGTTCGCGGGGCGGAGTTTGAAACACCTCGATCGCCTGCTGCAATCCTCCCAGGACGTTGCGCGCCTCATCCTCCAAAGCCCGGGCACCCCGCGTCTGCAGTTTCAGATCGTGGCGCAGTGACGTGAACTCCTCCACCAGTCGAATCAGGCCAAACTCGGGCGTCGCCGACTCGTCGTCCGATGAGTCTTGTTCGTCGTTCTGTTCCAGAAGGGGTTCTCGCTCGTCACGCACTGCGCGTAACCAGTCCCGAAACCGCTCCAGCATGCGCTCTTCATGCGATTCATCGATCATGGAGAGTCTGCCAGCGAGAGAAGTACCCGCATCGACAAACGCTCTGGGCGGAGACGCTGCCGGACATCGGACGCCAGCTTTTCAATGGTGTCAAACTCCCCGGTTAAAAACAGCCAGTCATCAAGCCGTTTTGTCGAGTCGCACGCCGCCTCATACGCCTCGCGAATGACGGCGGCCCGCTCGGGATCGCGATCGGGGGGAAATTCCCGCACCAGTTGCAGATACCGCGATCGGACCTGCGCGTCGTCGGCGTCGTTGGGCAGCCCCAGAATCTCAAGGGGATCACTCATGATCAACGTCCTTTCCTCGGCGGAGCCTTCTTCCGAGCGGGACGCGGGAACGGCGAACCAAAATTCCCCGCTGCCGACTCGTCGTCCTCGTCGTCATCAAAACCAAAGGGATCGTAGCCCGAGGCCGAGTCTTCGAACCCTCCCATGAAGTTCTCAAACATCGACTCCAGCACATCCATGGAGCGGCCTTTTCGTCCCGGATTTCCCATCTTGGAATTCTTAAGTTGAATGAACCGCAACGCTTCCAGCATGTCGCGCAGTTCCGGGAGTAGCACTTCCTTATCCTCTTTTTCGGTCGAACGATCAGCCAATACAATTGCGTGGTTGACGAGAGTGATCAGCTTGTTGACATTCCACTTCCCCGGTGGCTTCGCACGCTCCATCTCGATTTCCTGAACCACCAAGGAAGGTGCCCAGGGAAACTCCCGCTGGGCGCGATGCAGGATCTTCAACTGGTCCTTGTCTGGGGTCCCAGCGATTCGCAGGAATTCGCCGATCGCTTCAAATTGGTCCTGACTGAACTTCACCCGGCTGGACCGCAGAACGTGCGCCGCGGTTGCGTCGACATGAGTCTGGCGGGTCGGATATCCCCGTCTGAACGTGAGAACCGCATGCATCGCCATCGCCGAATGCGCCGCGGATTCCGCCGTCACCTTCTTTCGCGATTCCACCTGCAATTCCCGGTCGAACCGAGCGCACAGCATCACGGGCAGATCGTAACGGGCCGCGTTGATGGCCAACTCCAGAATGACCGGCAGCTTCGCCTTCGAGGCATTGAACGCTTCCTTCACCAGCGCCTCGGCACGCGCAATCTCTCCCGCGCGAAATTCAAAAATCGCCCGGCGGGCCAACGGGGCGAATCCCCGGTCGATCTCGTCCCAGAGTTGCTCGGCGGCTGCGAGGTGGCTTCGTCCCGTCTCAAAATCTCCGCTGAGCGCGGCGTCGCGCGCCAGCAGGTATCGGACTCGAATCTCAGACCGCAAGCCTTCGACTTCCAGCGGCACCCGCCGACGCAACTCCTCGACGTACTCTTTGCCCCGCTGTGAGTCTTCAGTCACGTAGTAGTGGTCGATCAGAAACCGCAAGGAATCCAGATCTCCCGGAAACGCCTTCAGCGTCCGTTCCGCGACGGTGACAAGAGCCTCCGGACCGGTATCGGGAGTCTTAAGAACAAGATCCCACAACGCCTGATACGACTTGCGTGCTGTGGGATCCAGTTCAATGGACTCCTCAAGAACCGCCCGCGCCTCCGTCCAACATTTGTCCGGCGTCGTCGCAGCGTTGGAATCGACTCCCAGTTCGAGCAATTCCTCAGGAAGCTGCGCCTTCGTCGCCCACCCCTCGGACATATGTCGCAGTATCATCGCCTCCAACCGCCGGCGATCGGCTGGCGAAAAGGGGGCGGCGTCGCGAACACCGTTGCGGAAATTCCGCCAGTGCTTCAGGGTCCCGTCAAATCCTCCCCCGGATTGAGGGACGAGGGCTTGCAACCGATCGAATTTCGGATCATAGGAGACCGGCTGCGCGACCTTGATAAAATCCTTGACGAACCGCCTGGCGGAATCGTGTTCCAACTCATTGGCGACCTGAACCACGTCCCGCAGCAGGATCTCCGTCAGCCGTTGCGGGAATTTGGAATCAACACTCGCCAGTCGACGGACCAGAACCGGCATTTGCTCGAAGAAACGCTCCAACTCGTCCGCCACAAGATCCTGCCGGACACTCCGCAGCAGCCCCGTCACCGATCCTCCGTAGAGAGAGCGTTCGATCTGCTCGAGCGACTTGCCTCCTCCTCCCCCCGGTGCCGCGCTGTCGGTCGACAGCCCGCGAATCTTCGCCACGACTTTCGCGGGCCGGCGATTCGCATCCAGTCGACTCCAGTTCGCCTCCACCGTGTCCTTGTCACCCCGCCGCTGCGCGGCGAGCCCGCGCAAAAAGAGCCGCCACTCGGCGAACGGAGAATG
>JAPLOC010000451.1:0-3009 GCA_026692825.1 Planctomycetota bacterium
GAATGCCCCGCGCCGCCGCGATTTGCTCGGCGGTGGAAAGGGCCGGCTCGGTCGGGGAGGCGTAGACCAAGTCAAGTTCGACCGACGCCATGTCGCGCATGAGGTGCGCGACCTGCTCTCTCCCCTTGCGGCTGAGCGGCAGGTCAAGGGCACCCTGAATCCGCTGCTGTTCGTCGAAATCGGTGCAACCGGGACGAACAAGTATCAAACGGGACATAAACCAGTCTTCAGTTCTGACACGCGGAATTCGCCGCGCTCTCCGCCTCGATCGACAACGACTCGATCGCCTGGCGGTAATCTGCTGTATCGAAAATCGCGCTGCCAACGACGAACAGGTTCGCCCCGGCTTGCGCTGTGGATGCTGTCGTCCCCGGCCCGATTCCGCCATCGACCGACAACAAGGTCTCCGGCCCAATCAGCGCGCGGAGTCGGGCGAGTTTGTCGAGTGCCACAGGCTGAAACGCCTGTCCACCGAATCCGGGCTGGACGCTCATCACCAGCACCAGGTCACACTCGGGAATTGCCGCCGTGATGCGTTCAATCGGTGTCCCGGGATTGAGTGCCAACCCGGCCCCTGCCCCGGCCTGACGAATGCGACGCAATAAGGGAACTGGATCAGGAACCGCTTCAATGTGGAACGTGATCAGATCACAGCCCGCATCGAGATACGCGTCGAGATACGTCTCGGGATCCGAGATCATCAGATGCGCATCAAACGGTAATTTTGTCGTGCCCCGGAGACTTTTGATCACCATGGGACCGTACGAGAGGTTGGGAACGAAATGCCCGTCCATCACGTCGAGGTGCAACAACTTCGCCCCCGCCTGCTCCAACAGCGCGACCTCCCGATGGAGGTTCGCAAAGTCGCATTTCAGCATCGACGGAGCAATCAACGGCGCAGATGTCCGCAACCGTCGAGCGACGACCGATCCGGTGTTCAAGGGGGTCTTGCCTGGTGGCCACCGCTGGCACGGATGCGTCGAAACCCGGAATACAACGGCTGTCTTCCGCGACATCACCCCGGCGCGCGTCTGGCCCGCCAGCGGATGCCGCATTGTACATTCAGTCTTCCGGGGGAGTCCAGCCCGATTATTTCGCAAGATTGACACATACAACTGTGTTGATCGGTGATGCAAGGGCCTATTTCCGGTCCCGAGAGCCGATTGCACGGGAGATTGTGGCCGGCGAAACCGTCGAATTTCTTAACTGGGTCGAAATCGGCCCGACGCAATTCGGGGGTCACATGTGCCGACCATCTGCTGACTGGCGAGTCGTATTCGTGAGTGTTAGAAATGGTTTTGAGTCAGATTCGAAGCGATGTCGGGTCGGTATTCCTGGCTTTCGCCCGACTCGCCTGGTCACACCGTTGCGGCGCTGGAACATGAATTCCCTGAAATACGAACAGATTCTGAAACGGTTGCATCCGCTGATGCTCGCAGCGTTCCGTCTCGACGAGTTGCAGCGCATTCTGCAAAATCAGATGACCTGGAAACTGCCGGAAATTCCCCAGACCGACACGAAAGATGCCTCAGCCGAGGCGAAATTGCATGCGGTTGTACTGGCAGTCATTCAGTACGCCAATGGCTTGGGGCAGTTGCTGGAACTCGTGGAAGTTCTCGGTATTGAGCGCCCCGGGCTGCCGGAATTCAGCGAGCTGCTGAATGAAATGCGGGCCGGAGAAACAACACGCGCCGGGGATTCGACGATTTTCGTCTCGTACGCCTGGGGAGACAATCAGACCCCCGCAGGCGTCGAACGCCAACTGACGGTCGATCAATTGTGCGCAAAACTCAAATCCTGGGGCTGGCAGGTTCGCCGGGATAATACCGAATTGAAACAGGGAGAGATCATTTCCGAGTATATGAAGCGTCTGGGGCGCGGCGACCGCATTGTGGTGATCCTCAGTGAGAAATACCTGCGTTCCCAATACTGCATGGCGGAACTGCATTACATCTATCAGCGCTCGCTCGGCGATCAACAGGAGTTTCTGAAACGGGTGGTCCCCATGGCGCTCGCTGACGCCCGCTTCAGTACGCCGGAAGAACGACTGGAACATGCCCGCCATTGGCGCGGTCGGCACGATCGGCTGAAAGCGGATTGGGAACTCCTCGGTTCCCGAGACCAACAATTGCTGAAGGACATGAACCGCTGGTCGCAGGAGATCGGCGACATGCTGGCGTTCGTCAACGACTCATTGATCCCGCGGAATTTCAAAGCCATCTGCCAGAACGATTTTCACGCGCTCCGGGAGATGCTGCAGATCGCCCCGAATCTCGAGAACCACGAAACCGCCTTTCCGACGACACCTGCCATCGCCCAGGGCCTGATTTTGCAGACTGAGTCACCGAGCGGGAAGCCCGAACCGCGACCGCAGGTTGAGCCGACGACACCGCTGCCGATGCCCCCCGATGATCCCGTGATTCGGCCCCCAACGGTCTCACAGACCCCTACGGTGTTTGTCGCCCCCGCGACCCCGGATCAGAACGGCAAGAAGTACCGCAAAGCCATTGTCGACGCCCTG
This sequence comes from Planctomycetota bacterium, assembly GCA_026692825.1. GTDB lineage: Bacteria > Planctomycetota > Planctomycetia > Planctomycetales > Planctomycetaceae > UBA10511. The sequence goes on from JAPLOC010000451.1 coordinate 2,522, forward strand.
CGCCAGCCCAACACCCGGTACCAGACCAGTCTTCGAATCTTGCCGAGCGGTCCTTATCCGATCGGCGATCTTGACGCGTACCGGGCAGCGCTCGATCGCGATCTGGCGGAATCGCACTTGTTCGTGCAGGTTCTGGGCGACAGTGGCACTCCGTTGTCAAACGGGACGCCGTTCACGTTCGAAGGCCTGCAGTTCGCGCGCGCCAAAGCCAAACAAATTCCCTGCCTGCGCTGGCGGCCCGACGGCGACGAACTGCTGAAAGACATTCAGGAATTCGACCCGGTCCATTATCAATACCTGATGAACACACTCGCCGTTAGCGAGATTCCGTTGCTCGAAAACGAAAGTGTGCAACCCGGCTCGTTGTCGGACTTCTGCGTGATGGCCGAGCGGCGAATTCGAGCGATTGAAGACAGTTGGAATCGATTCACGGCAGGCGCGATCGCCGCCCCGGATCGAATGGAGATCCTGTTGCTTCCGAAAAAAGA
>JAPLOC010000451.1:3043-7989 GCA_026692825.1 Planctomycetota bacterium
ATTCTCAGATGGCGGAACATGCCTTTAGCCAAATCAAGTGTCTTACGGAAAAAGACGACCTGTCCGAAGAATACGAGGGGCAGTCGGGAGTGGTCGTGATTTGTGGCGACAGCTCGTGGGATTGGGTCAAAACAGCGGCCAAAAAAGCTCGAACGCTGGCGATCAAAAAAAAGTGGCCGGCACTTGCGATCTACGTCGGCCCACCGAATCCGTTGCGCGAACTCAGCGCCGAACCGGCGAATTTCACCATTATTCGTGAGGGGGTCGGTCAGTCGTTGGATGAGTACCTCTCGAAGCTTCGAGCCGCGCATGCGACAAAAACCGGGCTGGTGACGCCATGACCGAAGAAACCACTCGGCCAACCTGCCCCCCCACAGTCGAGTCGACGCCACGACCTCGCGCCCCCTTTCCCGGCTTGCGTCCTTTCCTGCAGGAAGACGCCTACCGGTTTTTCGGCCGCGACGAGCAAACCAGCCGCATGCTCGAACGCCTCGAAGACAACCGGTTTCTGGCGGTCGTCGGTGCCAGCGGATGCGGAAAATCGTCGCTGGTCTACGCCGGTTTGTTGCCCGCGCTCGACGACGGCTGGCTCAATGGGGCGCTGCCGACCTGGAAGATGGTCACTTTGCGTCCCGGCGACGCCCCGTTGCAGAACCTGGCGGCGGCGCTCGACGATAAGCTGCGCCCCAGCGGTCCCGTCGATCCGCTCGCGGTTTCCGTGCTGCGCAATACCCTGAGCCAGGGGCGGTACGGCCTGGTGCAGGCAGTCGCCGACGCGAAGCTCGACGGCCGAACCAATGTGCTGATCTTTGTCGACCAGTTCGAAGAGCTGTTCCGCTTTGGCGATTGGGGCCAACGGGAACGTCAAGCCGCCGGCCCGGTTCAAACCCGGTCTGACCGACGGAACGAGTCGGCGGCGTTCGTGAAACTGCTGCTCGAGGCCGTCGAACAAAAACAGCAGCCGATCTACGTGCTGCTTTCAATGCGGTCCGACTTTCTGGGGAACTGCGATCTGTTTCAAGGATTGCCCGAAGCGATCAGCGAGTCCCAGTTCCTGACTCCCCGCATGACGCGCGATCAACTGCGCGAGGCGATTGTCGAGCCGCTTCAACTGTTCAACGCGCGGCCCGAGTCGGGACTCACCGACCGCATTCTGAACGACGTCGGCACGGAACACGATCAGTTGCCGCTGATGCAGCATGCGCTCATGCGAACCTGGGACGTCGCTGTCGAACGCTGCGCAAAAACCAACGAAACCCCCATCGTCGTTCGGCAGACAGACTACCTCGATCCGCCAGTTCTGGGTGTCGCCCAGGCGCTCAACATTCACGCCGACGAAGTTTACCAGGGCCTCGCCGACGTTTCCGATCGAGCACACACCGCGAACGTCACGCCGACGTCGCAAATGCCGTCAGCCCTCGAAATGGCCGACTGGTTTTTGGGGCGGTTCCAGACAAGCACGGCCCAGGTCACCAGAAATCTCGAAACCCGTCTTGCGTCTGCCAGCGCGGTCGTTCGACGCGTACAGTCGAATCAGCCGCCGCCAGGAACGACTGCCCCCGGAAAGTCGCTGGCCGTCCCTTCCGTTGATGCCGACGAGCCGGCCGGCCCGCGTCGCGAGCCGTCGATCCAAAACTCAATTCCGTCCCCGAGCAGCGGCGCAACTTCGCCGCGAGAACTCATGGACCGGGTCACAGCGTCGGTCCTGCGCCCCATTGTGCGTGGACTCAATCGGTTGCAGGCGATACCGGAACCCCCTCCCAGTCGAAGGCAATGGTTGTGCGAGCGATTGTTCCGCAGCCTTTCCGAAACAACCAGTTCGAACCAGGTGATTCGCCGACCGGCGAAGATTGCACAGATCGCCGCTGAGGCCGACCGGGCGGTTGACGACTCGGACCCGTTGCTCGCAAAGAAGGCGCTCGAGCGGGTGATCGCCGAAGTCGTTGAGGTCGCCTGGCCGTTTTTGGTTCCCGAGTGTTCATTGCTCAATGCCTCGCCGAAAGCCGAGACCAAAGAGTCGCTGACCGGCGAGACGACGCTCGACATCAGCCACGAGGCACTTTTGCGACAGTGGAAGCGGTGCAGCCAATGGGTCGAGGCGGAAGCCGAGGGGACCGCGGTCTGGCGCCGCGTCGTCGATCAAATCGAGAGCGCCCGGGTCGGAAAAGGGGGTTACTTTGGCCACGACGATTTGAAACCGATCGAAGAATGGGAAGAGCGACAACAGCCGACCGCGAAGTGGGCGGCGCGCCACTCACCGACCAACCGAACCCACATCAGTTTTCGCCAGACACAGACATTTTTGCGCGATTGCCGCTTTCGACTGCGCGTTCTGGCGTTCTTTGTTCTGGCCTGCGCCATCGGATTGGTCGCGGGGGGCTGGTGGCTGGTGTACCGAGAGGGAGAGCGCAAGCAGGAAGTCTCCTGGAAGGTAACGAAGTTGCTGAGTGCCGCGGACCCGCGACAGATCGCGCCGCTGCTCGAAGAACTGAAAGAGAAGCCGACGACGTGGCATCAGAAGCTGTGGGACAGCTTTCAGCCGACCGCCAGCGGTGGATCGGAATCGGAGACTACGGGACGCCAGATCGAACGCCGGAACGCCGCGTTGGCCCTGCTGCATCTGCAACCGTCCGGGAAGTCGCTCGATGAACCAGTCCAGTACCTGGTCGACCAGATTCTGGAATCATCGCCGACAGAGATTGGATTGCTGCGCGAGGCGCTGGTCCCGTACGCCCAACTGGCGGAACCGCCGCTGTGGGCGGCGATGAAAGATACCACCAACCGACCGCGGCGGTTACGGGCGGCAGCGGCGCTGGCGGGGATTCCCGCACCGGTCGAGCCGCCGACAATCCAAACTCTATCAGAAAATGCGATCGCCGAGTGGAAGAGCCAGGGGACCGACATCGCCCGCGAGTTGCTTTCGGTTTCGCCGTTGGAACTCAAAGCGTGGACCGATATTCTGCGGCCGAGGCGTGAGTTTCTGGAAGCGGAACTGGCCGCCACGTATCGGATGAACCGCAGCGACCAGCGGCGACCGCAGCGCGAGGCGGCGGCGCTGGTGCTGGCCGAATCGTGGGACGACCAGCCCGAGAAAATCATCGCCGGGCTGTCCGACGCCGACAGCCCGGCCGAGTTTCAGCCGTTCGCCGCCGTGCTCCAGAGACGCCTCGACGAACAGAGGATCCATCTTCTGGTCACGGCGGCGGGGGGGCCGCATTTTGCGGAGAAAGCGCCGGCGAAACCCAACGAACAACGCATAGCGACGGATTGGAAAACTCTGTGGAGGCCGAACCTGAACGCGGCGGCGTGCCTGGTGCGGCTGGGGCGAATTGAGCGTATCACCAGGCTGCTGCCAGCGGAAAAGGAAGTTGTTGTCGGCGAGACGCTCCGCGACTCGCCGGACGCACCCCAAGTGCCGGTCGAAAACGAACCAGCCAAAAAGCCCACCAAGGTCAGAATCAGCGACCCCACGTTCCAAAGCTACCTGCTTGTCAGAATCCAGGAACTCGACGCGATTGGCGATGCCAACGACTTGTCGCAGTTTTGGGACGAAAAGCCAACGAGCGAGCCGGAGATTCAGCAGTTCATGCTCCTGGCTCTGGGCGATTTCGACAGCCTACGTCTGCCCGATTCCACGCGGAAGAGAATTCTGAACGGGTTGGCGGGGGTCTACCGCAACAGCCCCGACAGCGGCGTTCGGGCGGCGGCGGGTTGGACCTGGGGGGAGTGGCAACGCCAGCGCCCGGAAACAGAAATCGACGACATTCGACAGGGAGACCAACCCAAAACCAGCGTCGGCAATTGGGTCGTGAACACGCAGGGACAGACGTTCGCGATTTTCCGCGACAACAAGCCCTATGTCCGGGAGGAGCGAAACTTTGAAACTGACGAGGCGAAAAGCCTCCCAATGCCAGCCATCTCCTACAGTTTCACCATTGCGACGCACGAAGTCACCGTCGAGCAATGGTTACGATTCGTGGCCGAGAGCGCGCAGAAAAAGTTCCCCACGACTCTGCGCGAGCGCGACCCGGGCTTGAAGGAGTTCACTTCGAACGACAACTGCCCGGTCAACGGCATCTCGTGGTACAACGCCGCCGCTTACTGCAACTGGCTCAGCGATCTCGAGGGACTTGAGCCGTGCTATCAGCCGAACCCGCAGAGCAAGAAATACGAAGAAGGAATGTCGATCGTGGCGAACTTCCGCGAAAAGTCGGGTTATCGTCTTCCCACGGAGGAAGAATGGGAGTACGCCTGCCGGGCCGGCAGCACAACGCAGTTCGCCTTCGGTGAGCCAGCCGATGCTCGATTGGTCAATCAATACGCGTGGTGGGTTGAAAACGCAGCGGGAACGACACACGCGATCGGCACAGTGCGACCGAATCGGTTCGGTCTGTTCGACATGCACGGCAATCTCTGGGAATGGACGAATTCTCGGTTCGAGAATCCATCGACCGATACTGACAACAGGATTCTGGGTAACCAAAGCCGGGTGTTGCGCGGCGGCGGGTTCAACGACTTCGGCGCCAGGGACCTCGGTTCGTCGGACCGCAACCCCGAACCGCCGGACGACCCGAACGACAGTTTTGGTTTTCGTCCGTCGAGAACTTACCCCTGATCTGCTTTACTTCTTTACCCCTTTTTCAGCGTTCGAATCACGTTGGACTCAGTCACTGGATGCGGCCGCGCAGCCGGCGCGTGATTTTTTTTGGTTTTTTTGGCCCCCGTGAGCATGGCGGATGGTAAAAGAAACAACGGCGAGCTTGGAGGCTAAGAACCTGGCCAAGAACAAATCCGTCGTTTGTGGGGTTTATCGCGGCGCAGCCGCCGCCGCCTCCCGAATGGGATGCCAGAAAGTAGCCGGGGGTCGAAGCGCAGACCCCCGGGAAGTGGCTTGTTATACTCCGCGCGGCCGAAAACGCGACATTGCAATTGAGCCGGATGGGGTC
>JAPLOC010000452.1:0-8317 GCA_026692825.1 Planctomycetota bacterium
CGCAGTTGCGCGAGGCCCAGCAGCGGGTCGTGCAGACGGAACGACTGGCGGCGATTGGCGAGATGATCGCCGGCCTGGCGCACGAAAGCCGCAATGCGCTGCAGCGCAGCCAGGCGTGCCTGGAAATGCTCTCGGTGGAAATGAAAGACCGCCCGACCGCGCTCAATCTGGTCGACCGCATTCAGAGTGCGCAGGACGCGCTGCATCAGTTGTACGAGGAGGTGCGGGACTACGCGGCCCCCATCCGACTGAAACTCAGCCAGTGCAACGTTCGGAGGATTCTCGAGGACACCTGGGACCATCTCTCGGTGGAGCGGACGGGCAGAAACTCCGCGCTGGTGTTCGTTTCGTCGGAAGGAATTCCGCGTTGTCAGGCCGACCCTCTGGCGTTGGAGCAGGTATTTCGCAATATTCTAGAGAACGCGATCGCCTCCTCCGCGAACCCGGTTACGATTGAAGTGCGACTGACCGACGCCCATCTTGAAGGGCGGCCGGCGCTGTCTGTTTCGATCCGCGACGACGGCCCTGGACTCACCCCCGAAAGCCGGCTGAGGATCTTTGAACCATTTTTCACCACGAAGACCAAGGGAACCGGACTTGGCATGGCGATAACGAAACGACTGGTGGAAGCTCACGCGGGCGCAATCTCGTTGGGGGATGGCGCGGCCGGCGGGGCGGAAGTCATCGTCACATTGCCACGCGAAGGACCGCGTGAAGGGACTCTATGAACCACAGTCTCAAGATCGCGGTCGCCGACGATGAAGTCGACATGCGCGACTATTTCCAGAAGATGCTCCCCTTGCTGGGGCACCAGGTGGTCTCGGCGGCGTCCACTGGGAGAGAGCTGCTCGACAACTGTCGGCGGAATCCCCCCGATTTGGTGATCACCGACATCAAGATGCCGGAATTGGATGGCATCGACGCCGCCGTCGAGTTGTACAAAATCCATCCGTTGCCGGTGATTCTGGTGTCGGCGTACCACGACGTCCAATTGATCGAACGGGCCGAGTCGGATCACGTGATGGCGTATCTGGTCAAACCGATCAAGCAGGCCGACCTTGAGCCAGCGATCGGGCTGGCGATCCACCGGTTCTCCCAGTTTCAGGCACTGCGAAAAGAAGCGAATGACCTGCGTCAGGCGCTCTCCGACCGCAAGATCATCGAGCGCGCCAAGGGGGTGTTGATGAGCCGGGCTGGGATGAGTGAACCCGACTCTTTCAAGCGGCTGCAAAAACTCGCGAGCGAAAAGAACAAGAAGCTCATCGAGATCGCGACAATGATCGTGACGACGGAAGAGGCGATGGGAGGGGTGCTGTAGCCGGACTGTAACGGAAAGGTCGCGCGGCGCGACGGACCGAACCGCTCACCGGATGAGAACGGCGTCGCACCAGTTGGCGTGGTCGAGGATGTCGCCACGCGGACCGAAGTCGACAAACAATTCCAGTTCCCGCGCCCCTTTGAGGTCGACGTTGTCGACGGTAAGCGGTTCATCCGCACCACGCACCACGTCGCTCTTCCAGACGCTCTTGCCGTCGACCTTCACTTCGAACAGCACACTCCCCGCTCCCTTCGCGCTGTCGTCGATTCCCACCGTCGCCCGGAATTCGCGGTACTTGCCGTCGAGCGGAAATTTCAATCGCTGCCGACTGTGAACCCCCAGGCCGTTCGCGTAGTCGACCCCCCGCAGGCGCAAGGGCTGGGCGAGGCAGTTGCGATCGCGTCGCCAGGGCCAGTCGATCGAGAGATAGGGGGTGAATTCCGCATCGGTCGGTTCCATTTCCGAAACAAGCGTCGCGCAGCCCCCCAAAAAACGCAGGCCACAGACTGCGGCGGCAGGCATCACGAAGTCGGCCCCAAATAATGTCTTGAACGACAACAGGTCGCCTTTTACCAGTGCGATCTCCGAGACGTGAAACCGGCTCCCGTCGATCAATGTGACCAATGCGCCCGCTCCTTTCAGCGGCTCCAGTTCCGCGAACTCGGCGTTGAACGTGACGGCGACAATCCCTTCGCGAGCGACGCGTCCTGCAGTACCTTCCCCGTCCAGGTGCAAGCTGTCGGTCGCGATCCGTTTCAATTCACCGGTCAGGGTGTCGCCAGTTTTCAGGATCAACTCATCCTGTTCATTGCGGTTGTCTGCCAGCCGTTTCCACAACAGACGCCCCGCCTCGGCACCAGTCGGAGGACGCAGGACAATCGCCCGGACCGCCTCCACGGGGACGGTGAAGTCCCGCAACGCCGACAGTTGAACCCACTTCGCGCGCAGTGTCTCCTGATCTCCCTCGACCACGGACGCCACCAGGATATCGCCATTGGCGAGGATCAACAGCGGCGCATCAATCGGCAGGACAGGTGTCCGATCGGAAAAATCAACCCGGTCCAGATCGCGCACTGCCAGTTCATGCGTCTGTTCCCCCACCAGCGTGAGCCGGCCTTTCTCCAGTTTTGTCACCACCCCCTGGTGCGTGTCCGGTCCCGAAGTCCGCACCCGCGCATGCCGCAGGGGAGCGCCGGTCTGCGCGGCGGCGACCCCCGCCATAACAAAGGGCCACCCACACAACAGAAGCGTCCCCAGAAACACCCCGAATGCGCCGGGACGTTTCCCTCCTGAGGATCGGGTCGCCCGGGTCAGGTTCCGCCCCGGTCGTGGGAGCCCGGGAGCCTCCCCACCCGCCACCTCGCTCGCCGCGCGCAAACCAGTCACCGTTGAAAAATGGGAAGGAAGTTGTTCGGAAGCTGCAGCACGATGCACGCCATCGCCGTCCCGTACTCGGGGCAGACGGTCATATCGACCCAGTTCCCCGCGGTCGGGTTCTGCCGGGCCAAAAGTTCGTCCCTGGCCTTGGGGTACCAGCGTCTCCAGTAATCTCCGCCGGCGTACCACATCGCCTGCGCGCCGTAGTACTGACCGTAATAGTAAAACCCCTCCTGACGCATCTGCTCGGGTTGACCCGACTGATCCTGCAGATAGCGCAAGCCCCGTTCAATCTGGCGGTCCTGATAGACACCTGCGGAATACAGGGCGACGATGCCGGCGGCGGAACGGGGGGGCAGGCTCTGTGTTCCCCTCCCTCCCCCACTCAGCATGTACGCAAACCCGCCGTCGGGATTCTGGCATTTGCGCACATAGTCGACGCACGCGTCGACCGATGATTTGGGAACCGCCAGACCGGCGTTTCGAGCGGCTCGCAGCGCCATCATCTGACAGACACTCGCCGAGACGTCCGCCTCTTTTCGAACCGGAAAGTACCGCCAGCCCCCTTCCTTGTTTTGCGAGTTGATGATCAGTTTCACCGCTGACTTGAGTTTGTCTTTGATTCGCGGATCGCCGGTCATCCCGTACACCTCAGCCAGAAACAGCGTCGCGAACCCGTGCCCGTACATCGGGTTCATGTGCCGATGTTCGGGAACGGTGATCAGCCCGGTAGGTCCCGTGTTGTCCAGAACATACTTCACCGCCCGTTCGAGTGGCTCGCCGTACGGTCCGCGTCCCGGGGTGCTGCCTGACGCCAAAAATGCCAGTCCCGCGAGGGCCGTCACCGCGACATGCCCTTCGTAGTTCGAACCCGTTCCGAACGAGCCGTCCGGTCGCTGCACCCGCACCAGAAATTCCAGTCCCCGTCGAATCGCCTGCTCCGTCCGGGGATTGATGAACTCGATTCCGCTGGTCTCGACCGTTTTCGGCAACCCCGGCGGGGCGGCGGACGCCGTCCCCAGCAGTCCCGCGACCAGCGACAGCGACAGGCAGAATGCGAGCGTGGTGCGGAGCGCCGGTGAACTCATGGTGATTGACAGGCTGGGAACCGGGTGAAATCTCTTCGGCAACGACACCCGCAGGATACCACGCCCCGCGACGCGGGGGAATCGGTTTCGCGGCGAAGCCTACTGCGGTACCGCCAACGTGCGTCGTCGCGCGAAAAACTTCGCTTGCTGTTCTGGGGCTGCCCCCAGTGCGTTGTTCGGACGGTTGAGGCACAGCGGGGGCAGCCTTTCGGAGAACGACGCCTATGTTCGCCGAACCGTCAGCGTGTCGCCGCCTCGCGAAGCAGACGCTTGCGCTCTAACCGCGACGCCCGTTTCCATTCCGCCGACTGGCGAATTTCGTCTGCGGACCGTTGCGCCGGGGGAACCCGGCCGGTGAAAGTCTCATCGATCGGATTGGCAGAATCTGTGTCAAACGAAGGTCGCGTTCGCATGGGGTCTGCCGGGTCGCGTTCCTGCGAAAAGGCACTCCCGGACGTCAGCGAATTGAACTCGGCCGGGTTGTTCTTCATCGAAAAACTCGGCGAGAACGTAAAGACTGCGGGGCGCTCGCTCGGATTCGATGAAGGAGGGGAACGGGGATCAAAATCCACGTTTCCCTTCTCCAATCGCACCTGCCGCGCGAGTTCGCTCGGTGAGGAATCGTCCCAAACCACCGTTTCTTCGCGCATTTGGTACGCGGACGGCGCGGCGCGACTGTTCGACTTGAGCGGCAGCAACAGGAAACGGTCAATCCCATCGGTCGCCGGGCAAATCTGCCAGATCGCACGCACCATCTCCACCATCGCCAGACTCCCCAACGCCTTGGGCAGTGTGATCTTCCCAGCGGCAAACCGAATCGGATCGCCGATCAGCGGCGTCACCGACACAACCGCCAGATCGAGTTCGTTGGCCAGCCGATTGAGCTGGTCGAACAGCGTCCGTAACTCCGGTTCACGCCATTTCGCAACCTGAAATGGCAACGCATCGATCACCAGCATTCCAATCCGTTTGCCACCAGCGGTTCCTTGTCGCGACCGATTCCATTCTCGGATCTCCCGGCGTAGTGCCGGGAGATCGGTCGTTAGTGACAGACTGCGTTCGGGGAGCGCGTTTTCATCGTCCGACGGCTCGGCGATTCCAGTAATCACCAGCAATTGATCCGGCCGGCCCCCCGCGAGCGCGATCTGCCGGGCGATGCCCGACCGCGGATCACCCCCGGCCGTCACCACAACCACCCCCTGCGGCGGCTGCCCTCCCGGTCCTCCCCAGGCCTCTTCATCACCGGGCAGCGCGACCCCCGCCGTCACGCGGGCAGCCAGGTCGGAAATCACATCCGTGGCATCGCCGCCGGGGGTCGGGACGAGCAGGGTCAACGCTCCCCGGGGAATCCGGTCGTTCCAGATCCACTGCGGATCGAATACGGAATTCTTGTCCATCTGCCACGTTACCAGCCGGGGGGCGGTGTCTGCGGGCAGGGCCGAATCAGCGGCTGGCGGACCTTTCGGCACCGACCGGGCCTGTTCATTCGGAGGCTGTTTTCGAGGTATTTTTGAACTGACCATGTAGCACCACGCGGAAAATTCCCAGTCCGGAATCAGAAGGTATGTCACCCAGAATTCAATCATACAATAGAACACTACTGGATTCAATGCCATAGTGTACAATAATTCAAAATCATACTCCAATTCGAACGCCATCGCCGAAGCTCCAGGCGACATAAACCGAGCGAGGTACCAATGGATACATTTTGCACTCGAGCCCCCTGCCACCTGGTGAGGGCAGGTGAATGAGATCGGCCGGTAGAAAAATCAACGGCCCGCTTGGAGGGTAAGTTGGGTGCCACGGCCAGCGAACGCAGCGAGTGGACCGTGAAGCCGAACTGCGGAATGTGGTTGTGCAGCTATGAGTGTGCGTACAACGGACGGAAAGAATTTGACAGGATGAAGAGGATGAAAGGGATGAACAGGACACGATCGACAGTCGCCTCGGCAATCCTGTCCATCCTCTTCATCCCTTTCATCCTGTCTAAAAATTCAACGACCCGCGAGCGCAGCGAGTCGACGGCGCGCGTATCAACGGGCATTCCTGTTGGAGTTTGGGCGATCCTAGCCCCGAAGCGGGCCGTTGAGAAAAATGCCCCCCATCCGGCTCAAGCGCAATGTCGCGTTTTTTCCGCGTGGAGTTTTAAACGTGTTGCATCTCGATCCGGGGAAACCGTCGACAGCTCGTTCGCGGGAGTCCCGTCGTCAGCAGTGGTATACTGTGCGAATCGTTGTGACCCCCTTCTTGAACACGGTTCGAAATGAGCAGCCCCTTTCCTGGACTCGATCCCTGGTTGGAACAGTACTGGGGAGACGTGCATACCGCGTTCATGGTCTATGCCCGTGATTTGCTGAACGAACAACTGCCGACAGATCTGCAAGCGCGGGTCGAGGAAGAGTTGTCTATTGATGGCGACACTGCGGACGCTTCAAATTTTGGACGTACCGATGTCGCTGTCGTCGAACCGGAGGGGCGGCTTGTCGCGACGACAGAAGCGGCAGCGGGTGCCGTCGCGACCCCCGTGCTGATCCCTTTGGACCAGGAACCGCAGACTTGGCGACGACTTGAAATCATCGACTCCGAAGGATCGCGGGTGATCACGGTCATCGAATTGTTGAGTCCCGGGAATAAGAGCAGCCTGAAACGACGACAGGCGTACCGCGCGAAAACCAGAAAGGTTCTGGCGAATGGCGTGAATCTTGTCGAAATCGACCTGGTCCGGTCTCGGACGCATGTCGTCCGAGTTCCCGAGGAAAATCTCTCGGCACAGTTACAGGGACGCCCTTTGATCTGTGTGCGGCGAACCAATCGACCGGCCGCAGAGGTCTACGTCGCGCCGCTACGTGAGCCGCTCCCGGCAATTGGCATCCCGTTACGGCCGACCGACCCCGACGTCGTTTTACCTCTGCAGTCGGTGTTCGACGAGATCTATCGCAAGGGGCGCTACGGTCGACTCGATTACCGGTTGCCTCCCAAACCGAAACTCACGCAGGACGACGACGCTTGGGCGGACGAAATTCTGCGGCGAAACGGACGCCGTTGAATGTTCGCTGCCCAAGTCACATTGGCGGCAGTTCGGCGCGTTTCAGCCACTGGTTGAGCGTCAGGCGAAACCCCGGCAGGATGTCGAGTACCGGAATTTCGTCGTATTCGGTGAGGTCGACATGGACATCGACCGCAGTAAAGCAGCGAACTGTTTTCTTCACCCCATCGACCAGCCAGACCAGTCGGACCCCCGCTTCGAAGTATTCGCGAACCTTTCGCCGCATCTCGGCTGCGGTGTTCTTGCGGCTGATCACTTCGACCGCCAGATCCGGAATGACGTTTGCGATGGCGTCGCGCGGAATTTGCCCCCCCGGAAGGCGGCTGCGCGAAATGAACGCGACATCTGGCATGCGAACCAGCCCGACGATCAACCGGATGGGGCCATCCGCTCCAGAAACGATCCCGATCCGGTTGTGTTCGAGATAAAATTCAATCAAGTATCCCAAAATGATCGCCAGTCGACTTTCAAAGAATCCAGCGGCTTTCTCCACCAGGACGCCGTCGACCAGTTCGCAAAGTCTCCGCCCCGCCGCGTCCTCTGCCAGAAGATCCGCCTCGGTCGGCGTCCCGGGAGCGGGGCGTACGCGGATCCGCTCAAGGGGAATCGCCCCCAGACGCTCGACCAATTGGTCCAGCGTCTCGATGTCGGAAGGTGGAGCGGCGGTGATCATGGAGTGATCGTACCACGCGAAAAGTTGTGCGGAAATATCGCATACTTGACGTACCGCCGTCACGCGTGCAACGGACGCGGCCGCCCCGCGTGCGTAGCCCCAACGGGGCGTCATTCGATAGCCCAGGGAGGAGCCGAGGGGCAGGGCATCGCCCCGGCACTCGGCGCAGCCCTGGGTCGCGTCCCACGACAACATTTCCGTCAAGCCCCAACGGGGCGCAACCGAACTACGCGACCCGCCCACGATGTCGTCGAATCGTTTCGAAACCGCATTTTCGCAGAACCTGTGATACGACGCGGCATCGTGGTCGCGGTGTACGGTGACCATTGCAATGCGGGTTGCGCCCCGTTGGGGCTTGACGTCGGTGGGCGGGCGACGAACCCAGGGCTCCGCCCCGGATCTGGGCTTCGCCCAGACACGGGGCTCCACCCTGGGCTATCGAATTCCGCCCCGTTGGGGCTGCCGGCGGCGGGGCCACCCTGTTGAATTTCGGCACCTTTGGGAATGTCAACTGAGTCCTTGGAACGGGGCATTCGCATCAATCCCACTGGTCGATCGAACCAACGCGACAACTGCGGATGTCTCGCGGCCATTATTCCGCGAGCGGGATAGAGTCAAGGTTTTCATCGAGCGACCCCTTGCCGGCTCGTCCGGCAGGTGAAGGAGATCGGTGGCTAACACGACACGCCTCGATCGCGTCTCAGACCCCTGCCACGTCCTGTGGTGGCTTGGGTCGCATTCGGGACGCGCACAGTCGCTTTCAATTGACCCCAACGGGGTTGGATCCCATAGCCCAGGGTTGGTCGAGCGGAGCG
>JAPLOC010000452.1:8396-15319 GCA_026692825.1 Planctomycetota bacterium
GAGACCTACCCTGGGTTGGTGAATCGTCACCGATCCGTACCCTGAAAGGGTTCCATCCCGATCGCACGAAGGAACAGCTCATCGATTTGCGGAAGGAATCCATGAACCATTGATAGATCGATTCACGCGTTCGCCCCTTATATAACCCTTTCAGGGTAAGAACCAGTTTGTCGCATGACCCAGGGTAGGTCTCGCTTCGCTCGACCAACCCTGGGCTTTGCTATAAAACCCCTACGGGGTAGACGCGCATCACTGAATTCGATGTCACGTGACCGCCAACTTTGCTTAACCGCTGGTGATTCGGTTTGTTCGAAGAATCTCACAAACCACGAAATTGATCTTGGACAGGCCGTTACGGCTCGCCACACGCTTCGCGCACGCGGCGGTCGATTTCCTCCGCGGGGAGACCGATTGCCTCAAGGAGTTGCCGGTAGTTCTGGATCACGACCTGCATGCCAGGGTGCGAATGCCCCGTTTGATGGCCGAAGAGTGCGAAGATTCGAACGACCCGCGACATCAGCGGCTCGGCCTCCGCCAGACGGTTCGTGGCCTGGAGCAACTGCGCCAGGTTGTTGAGGTCTCTGGCGACGTCCGGGTGGTCTGGGCCGTACGAGTGCTCGTCGATCACCAGCGCGCGGCGCATCAGCGGCTCGGCCTCCGACAGACGGTTGGTGGCCTTGAGCAACTGCGCCAGGTTGTTGAGGGCAGTTGCGACGTTCGGGTGGTTTTCGCCGAGTGACTTTTCGAAAATGCGGACGACCCGCGCCATCAGCGGCTCGGCCTCCGACAGCCGGTTCGTGGCCTGGAGCAACTGCGCCAGGTTGTTGAGGTCAATGGCGACTCTGGCGTGTTCTGCACCGTACGAGTGCTCGTCGATCGCCAGCGCGCGGCGATATAACTGCTCGGCTTCGGGAAACCGAATGCGCTGTTTGTAGAATAACCCCAATTCGTTCATCCAAAGGGCGGCTCGTTGCGTCTGCCCCGCCTTGTCGACTCGATCAACCAGGTCGGCCACATGCGGTGCGAGAGGATTCCAAACGGGCCAGTTCCGGACATCCGTCGGATCTCCGGGTTCGATCGCATCCAGAAGGGCAAACACCCTTTCCATTCGCTCGTTCCGTCGTTCTGGTTCCATCCGCTCGCGCGTCACCTCCTGCACCAGCCGATGCACACTCAATTCCGTTTGATCGAGTCGGATCATCGAGACGTCGGCCAGTTCCACCAGCGCTTCTTCAACATCGTGAACTCCGGCCACCGCCAGCGACTGGGCGGCGCTCTCGTTCATCAGCCACGCGCGCCGCAGCGGTTCGGGCGAAAACCAGCTCAACAATTCCAACAGACTGCGGGCCGACGCGGTCAGTTGGTCGACCGTCGTGTTCCAAGTGGTCGCCACACTGCGGGGGTACTGCATCACCCGCGGGTCGTACCAGCCGCGGACTTTTTCCCCCTGCGTCTGCCAGCGCTCACGATACTCGGCGAACGAAATGCGAAATCGCTTCACGTACGCCGCCGACTGTTCCAGCGCGAGCGCCAGCCGGTCGACCTCTTCGGCCAACCGCCGCGCCTGTTCGGCGTCGTCGGGGGTGATCGATCGCTGGGGGGCGGCCTGCTGCAGATAGGCGACGGCGTTTTCGGGCGAGACCACGTCGAGTTGCAACGGCTCGATCAGAGCGGGCCAATTCGACAGCCGACTGGTGATGACCACGTGGCCGCCGCGCAGGCGATTCAAAACTTCGATCACCGCGTTGGCCGCCTCAGCGGAGTCGACGTTGTCGAACAATAAAAACCATTCGCCACGCTGATTCAACCAGTCACAGACGGCGGCGATCCGCCGTTCGTCGGGCTCGGTTTCGAGTCCCGCGATTTGCAGCACGCCGGTCAGTTCCGCCAGGTTGCTGACGAGCGAAGTGGGCGAGTCGGCGGTGATGTGCAGCAGAGCCGAGTATTCGCCTGCGTAGGCGTGGGCGTACTCGACCACCAGCCGCGTTTTGCCAACCCCACCCAGGCCGTGAATCGCCTGCCGGGGAGTGATCGCCAGCGCGCGGCGGTCGGCGGCGACCGGCTGCGTCAGTTTGTCGCGCAGGGTCTTCAGGAACTCGTCGCGCCCGATGAACAGCGAACCGAGGCTGGCGGGCAGGTTGCACGGCGGTTGGCCAAGGTCGCCCGGCGGTTCCCAGGGAAAGCGCAACTCGCCCAATTCGGCCCGAAATTCGTGGACGTTGCCAAACGATCGCGAGTTCCGGTCCCGGGTGATTTCTTGCCGGTAGGCCAATTGTAGGTCGGCGTGATCGGCGGACTGCGAGACCGGGTTCGGAGGTTGGAATTCGCTCGAGGTGAGCAGCCGATAGATGGGAATCTTCTTCTCGCGCGCGATGAAGTATTCCCACTGGGTGAACGATCTGCGAGGAAAGCCGGGGAGCGGTGCGGAGGGTTCCGCGCCGTAGATATCGCCGACCAGGCAGAGCATGGCGTCGCAGCCTGGTTCGGCGGGAGTGCCGACGATCTTGTCGCGGAGCAGCGTGACGATTTTCTGGTCGGTGAGGCCAAACGTCTCTTGAAAGACCGGCACGATGCCGCGCAGTTGGAGCTTTTGAGCGGCGAGTTCGCGATAACGCTTCAACTCGGCCGAAACAGCGCTGACAAACACCCGGCGGCGCATCTTGGAACCTGAAAGGATGAAAACAGCGATTGACCCAACGACACCGCGTCAGCGTTCGGCCTCCATTCTGGAGGATCGCAATGGGACCGGCAAGTCCAGCCTTGTGTCTGGGCAGACTCCCATTCTGCCGCGCGATCACGCGGAATTTGCCACCAGACGATAATCGCAACAGACCACATCCTGTTCATCCCTTTCATCCTCTTCATCCTGTCTAAAAAATCGTCTTTTCCACCCCGAATCCGGTCATTCGCCCCTGCCGCAGGTGACGACGGACGAAAAAAAGGGGGACAGGATGAAAAGGATGAAGAGGATAAAAAGGATGTTTGCCATCCCGTCTCCAAGACCTGACATCCTCAGCGAGATCGTGCGGCGTAACGGAAATGCGCCCCCGAAAAAGCTCTTGGATCATCGCCTCGTCATCGGTCCGGCTCCTCCTTTCGTTTCCGTGTCCTTCAGTGCGTTTCCGTGGCTTTTGTTTCCGTGTCAGGATCACTTGGAGATTCGAAACCACAAGGTTTTACCAGTCCGACTGGGCGAATTGCATGGAATTCGATTGTGATATTTCGCGGCTGGCGAATTCTGGGGGCGTCGGCGCTGATTCTCTGGCTGGCCACGACCGCCAGTGCGATGCGGACCGCCGAGTCGCAAGACCGCCGGGCGTTTGGTTCCGAAGCGACCGCCGAGGTACTGTGGAACGACTACCTCACCGCGATCGAAGAGATTCGCGCCGACGAAGTCCTGATGGAACGACTGCGTCATCCCCCGGTATTCGGAAATGGCTGCGGTTTTGCCCCCCCGGGGTTTTAATAGCAAGGTTGACGGCTTTTTCCAAAGGGTTCCGCTCGCCCGGCGACTTGGCATGGCTCCGTTTGTTGCCAACACACGACCAAATCGATGAAACCGCCAGCCCCGTTGCCCGGATAGTGAATCCGATCTTCCCTCTCACGAGGAGCCGTGAATCCAACCCTTTGACGCCGACGGTTCAGTTACCGTCGGGTTGAGTATCGTCTCAAGGGAGAATAACGATTGACAGCTTGACCTCCACTGCGGCGCAGCCGCCGGTCGCATCCCGTTAGGGATGCAATACAGTAGCCGGGGGTCGCAGCGCAGCGGAGACCCCCGGATAGCCGGATGAATTGAGTGCATCCCGGAGGGATGCCAGAAGCGTGGTTGCCGTGTGAGACTCTCGGGTGGATTTCTGCGTTTCGCAGCCTACGAAAGACTCGCTCTCGCGACTGCCCGACAGCGGGAAATTGAGAATCGTGCCCGAAATCGCCGAACACGATTCTGGCATCCCTCCAGGATGCTGTTCTTAACAAGCCACTTCCCGGGGGTCTGCGCTGCGCTTCGACCCCCGGCTACTTTCTGGCATCCCATTCGGGATGCGACGGCGGCTGCGCCGCGATAAACCCCATAAACGACGGATTCGATCTTGGACAGGTTCTCAGTCTCCAAGCGGGCCGTTCCCTGCTCCTGTGCAGATTTTTCACCACACCCGCAACTTGTTTGCCAGTGGGGTGTTCGGTGAGGCACGGGAGGTTGCGCGCCGATATCATCGGGGCCAATCTGGTTCCGATCCCACCGCCTCAAGAGGTCTGAGATGTTCCGCGATTGCGCGTTTCCTGCGAGTTGGCGTCGTGTGCCGGTTCTGCTGGCGTCGCTGGTTGTCGCGTTGACGGGGTTGCCGTGCGCGACGCCCGTCGCGGCGGGAGAGCTGTATGTTTCCCATTACGAAAACGTGCTGGGAACGTCGCTGGAACTGCGGATGATCGCCCGGGATTCCGTCGCGGCCGAGCGTGCCGAAGAACTCGCGCTGGCGGAAATCGACCGGCTGAACGCGATCTTCAGCACCTATGATGCGAACAGCGAGTTCAGTCGCTGGCAGGTGGAAGCCAACCTGCCGACCCGGGTTTCGCCCGAGTTGTTCACGGTTCTGGCGGCGTCGGATACGTGGCGCGAAGCGAGTTCCGGCGCTTTCCACCCGGGGGCGCAGCGATTGACCGCGCTCTGGAAGCGGTCGGAAAGTTCGGGAACTCTTCCGACGGAAGAACAACGGGCGGAAATCGTCCAGGAGTTGCGGACCGTCCCGTGGCAGCTTGATCCCGTGACGAATCAGGCGCATCGCGTCGGGCGGTATCCCGTTTCGCTGAATGCGATCGCCAAAGGCTACATCATTGACCGCGCCTGTGCGGCGATGCGCGAAACCGAGGGGATCTCCGCCGCCCTGGTCAAAATCGGAGGGGATCTGCGGGCGATGGGCGATCTGCGGCAGCCGATCGCGATTCGCAATCCGGGAGGGGCCGCCCACCAGTCGGGTCTGATGCAGATCGAAATTGGTGATCGGGGAGTCGCCACAAGCGGCGACGCGTATCGGGGGTTCACCGTGGGGGAGAGACGTTTTTCCCACATTCTCGATCCCCGGACCGGTTGGCCGGTGGACCAGGTGGTGAGCGCCACCGTCGTCGCGCCGACCGCGATGGATGCCGACGCGCTGGCCACCGCGTTTTCGGTACTGACGCCCGGTGACAGCCTCAAGCTCGCCCGTACTCTGGACGGAGTCGAATGTCTGCTGATCGACCGCGACGGGAACCGGTTCACCTCGGCGGGCTGGGCTCAGATTGAACTCGCGCAAAACGACGCGGCTGGCCTTGTGGTTCAGCGCGGTCGACCGGCCCCGCAACAGGCTGCCAAGAAGGAAGTCGCCGCCGACAAGCCGCCGACCCCCGACTGGAACGGCGGTTTTGAGCTGGCCGTCAAGCTGGAGATCAACAACGCGGGCGAAGGTCGGCGGTATCGTCGTCCGTATGTCGCGGTCTGGATTGAAGACAACGACGGGTTCCCTGTGCGAACGCTGGCGTTGTGGGTGCAGGGGACGGGTCGCGGACCGCGCTGGATTCCCGATCTGAAGCGCTGGTACAAGACCGACCATGTCCGCAAATTCAACGACGAAACCGATCTGGTCGCCACGATCTCGGAACCGACCCGCAAGCCGGGGGAATACACCCTGGTGTGGGATGGGACCGACGATCATGGGGAACTGGTCGAGCCGGGCGAATACACCGTTTCGATTGAAGCGGTGCGCGAGCATGGCACGTATCAGGTGAGCCGGAAAAAGATCAAGCTCGATCAAGAACCTGTCCGCGAAAATCTCGAGTCGAACAAAGAAATCAAGGCCGCTTCGCTTGAATACCGCAAACGCAAGTCCGACCGCGACGAAAAATGAGTCGTCCGATTCCGAACAGGCTGACTCGAACGCTCGTCCCGGCAAGCGGTTGACAATCCGGTTCTTCGGATTGATTCGCTGGCTGCACATCTACCTGTCGATGTTCGGCTTCGCCACGATTCTGTTCTTCAGCGTCACCGGCATCACTCTGAACCACCCCACCTGGTTTGGTGGCGTGGGGGAACGGACCGAACATTTTTCCGGCGAATTCGATGCCACTTGGGTCCGACTGAAGGAATCTGCGGGCTCCGATTTGATCGACAGTGACGCCGGTGTCGATCGCCTGAGGATCGCGGAACATCTGCGAAAAACCCACACGCTGCACGGCTCGGTCGCCGACTTTCGCGTGGATGACGAAGAAATCTCGATCGCGTTTGAAGGGCCAGCGTACGCGGCCGACGTGGTGATCGGCACGGTCTGGTCGCGCTGATCAACGATCTGCACAAAGGTCGCGACTCGGGGATCCCCTGGATGGTCGTCATTGACCTGTCGGCTCTGCTCATGACCGTCAGTTCCATCACCGGTGTGGTGCTGCTCTTCTCGATCCGCCGCAAGCGGTTGGCGGGAACCATTACCGCAATCGCCGGCACCATCGCACTCTGGCTCGCCTACCGCACTCTCGTCCCCTGACAAGGGGGCGGCCCTTGACCCGGTCCGAGCTGGCGCTCGAGGTTGCCTGGGACCGCTCCCGCTATCCCAGAATCTCGCTGATCACCTTCCCCCCGTGCGCGATCGCGACCGGGCGGTCGTTGTCGTAGACTTTCATATCGGGGTCGATTCCCAACAGGTGGTAGATCGTGGCACAGATGTCGCTGGTGCTGACCGGGCGGTCCTTCACATAGGCGGCGTGTCCATCGGTCACGCCATGCACCGTACCTCCCCGCACACCCGCCCCCGCGAAGAGGACGCTGTACGCGAAGCTCCAATGGTCGCGACCGGCGCTCGCATTGACCTGCGGCGTGCGGCCCATGTCACTCATCACCACCACCAGGGTCTCGTCCAGCAGCCCCGAGGCTTCCAGGTCTTCCAGCAACGCACTGT
>JAPLOC010000453.1:0-5469 GCA_026692825.1 Planctomycetota bacterium
GATGCGCTGGCCAAGCGCCTCGTCGCTCGCGTGGATGTGGTTTCGTTCAGCGGCAAGCTGCCAACCGTTCCCGTGAAGTTCCGCGTGCTCGATGCCGACGCGAACGCAGACAAGCAACCGCGGGTTGTACTCGGCCCCGGGGAGTATCCGCTGCCCTCGGCGTCGGCGAGGAGAGGCGATGCCACGCTGAAAATCGTAGGCAGGCCTGTCGGCGACCGCCGGACGAACGACGCTCAGCTCATTTTCGAGGCGACGGAGTTTACGGGAGTACTCCCGCCGGACTCTCACAAACTCGAAATCCCCGACGGCTGGGGCACCTGGGCGATCGTCTGCCGCCCGACCGACGGATTCCTCTTCCTGCTGCACAAAGGCAGCGTGCGGAAGATTGACTACAGCAAGCCGCGGAATGTCACCGACACACCTGTGAACGACCTCCCCGCCGAGTTCCGCGACGAAGTGAAGCGTCAGCTCGAAATCCACGAAATCTCTTCCGAACAGCAGGCGGAGATTTTCGAAAAGCCTGCGGCTCCAGCGACAACGCCCGCGCCGAAGACCAGTGCGACCGAACATGGGAAGAAAGCGGGTGCGGAAGTCAGACCGCCAGTCGACGATGAGCTCGTTTTTATCACGCGCGACGCGAGTCTTCCGGCGAAGCTCGATGTTGGCGATCGCGTGACGGTAGCAATTCGCCAGGAGGCCCATTACGGTGCGGGCATTGTGGCCAGCATTCGTTACACGGCGGCGGACGGCGCGGTGTCGGGGCACGATGTGGACATGGCCACGAGCTCGACGGTAAGCGGCTGCGGCTTTTCCGCACGGACTTCGCCGACCCGCGCCGTATCGTGACCGCTTACGATGCCAACTACGAAGGCGAGCCGCTCGACTCGCTCGGCATCCCCGCGGACGTGCGTGCGAAGTTTGAGCAGCACTTCGGCGTGTTGAATTCCAAGGTCGTGGACAAGAGCGGCGGTCTGCCGGATGTCGCAGGCGAATTTGTCGCCGCCGCCCGTGCGGTGAAGGCCGACGGCTCGCTGCCGGAGATTCCGGTGACGCCGCAGCCACCGGCCCAGCGTTGGAAAGTGCGTTTCGTGGACGCCGCCACGGGCCAGCCGGTGTCCCGCGTGCTGATGACGCTCACGCGGAGCAAAACCGACGGCTCGCAGAAGTCCTTCGTCACCCGCGTCGTTTGGGACGAACGAACTCTTGACCCGGAACTGGATGCGGATGAGTTCGGTTTCCTGACCATCTCCGATGAGGCACTCGCGGCTGCGGAGGAAGGCGGGCGCTTTTTCGGCAACGTGCCCGCCGACGTTTCTGCCGTAGAGAAACACACGAATCCCAACGCGCCGTTCATCGTGAAAGTGAAGACCCGCGAGAAGACGGCGGCGGTGGATCCTGGAGCCGCTCCCCAACTGCCCAAGCTCCCCGACGAGGCGTACACCAGGCCCGCCGTGCACTCCCAAAAGTTCCGCGAGGAAGACGCGAAGCGTCCGGGCGGCGAACTGATGGGAGCCGTGCTGGAGCCTTCGAAGCCTGCGGATCGCGACAGGGAGCCGCTGGTGCTTGGTGTCCGGACGGCCAGCGATGCCCAATGGCGCATCGGTGGCACCGCCAAAGTGGGCCTCGTCGTGCGCAATCGCACCGGCGGCATCGGGCGCAATCCCCCCGGCCGCGATGTGAAGTTCTCCTACACCGGCCGGCTCGACAACGGCCTGTCCGTCGTGGCGGTCGATGAAGCTGGAAAAGAGCATGGGGCCACCATCGCACAGTTCGACAGCCTGCTCGGCTTCCAGCAAATGCTGCTGCCGGTCGCTCATGTCGTCACCATCAAGGAGTTCACCCTCCGCTTCGATGCGGAGAAGCGCGACGTGTCCGAGCCCCACGTCGCGGCGTTTCACCTCCCGCCCGGCAAATACAAGCTGCGATGCAAATGGAACGACGCGCGGCCCGAGGTGGCGCACGAGGGAGAATGGACGGGCGAACTCGTGAATGAGGAGCTTGAGTTCACTCTGGCTGCCGCTGCAGAACCGGCAACTGGAGAGCCGAATTCCGGTGCGTCTGCCCCCCAAGCCACCGCAACGGAAAAGCCGAAGACCACGGCCACCGAGTCACAGCCGAAGACGACAGCGAAGGAACCCTTCACCGCCTGGGGCGAGGAAGTCGGCGGCCTGCAAGCGGGCTTGGGCTTCAAAGTGGGCGAGAAGCGAGTCTACCGCCACGGTGAGACGGTCACGCTCGTCGTCCGGGTCCGCAACGTTGGCAATAAGAACGTCAAGTTCCAGTACTACCCCACATTCCTCTCCGAGAATTCGCCAACTGTGCTAGACGAAACAGGCAAGCGAGTTTCCCTCCGCGGTAACGTGCTTCGACTAGTGCACCACGATGTTCCCAAGCAAGTGAACTTGGCGGTGGGGAAGGAAATCGAACTCTACGAGCGAGAGCTGCGTCTGGCTAAGGGAAACGAAGAGGCAGACGAGCTGAAAACCAGAGACATTTTTCCAACAGGGAAGTTTCTGATTCAACACGAGCAGGTTATTGGCAACTCGGCGCAAGCCTCCGACAAGCTTGACCCCACTCTGGAAAAACTCGCCACCGGGAAACTGGAATTCGAGGTGAGAGAACCCTTCACCGCCTGGGGCGAGGAAGTCGGCGGTCTGCAAGCGGGCTTGGGCTTCAAAGCAGGCGGGAAGCGGGCCTTCAGCCACGGCGAGAAGGTCACGCTGGTCGTCCGGGTTCGCAACGTCGGCAAGGACGAAGCGAGGTTTGATTACATCTCCGAACACTTCATCGAGAACCCGCCCACCGTGCTGGATGAAAAGGCAATGGCGGTCCCCCTTGCCCGAGGGCTAGTCGATACCGGGGTCCAAGTCGCGAGGGAAGCGAACCTTGCACCGGGAAAGGAAATCGAGCTTGCCGAATTGACGCTCGAATTCAGTTCGCGAAACGCGGCTGGTGCCGGATTTCCCAAGAGTCTGACGATTTATGGAACCGGCAAGTTCCAGGTTGCGTTCGAGAAAGTGCTTGGGACAGGGTTCGTCAAACTGGATCCCGCTCTGGGCAAGCTCGCCACCGGAAAGCTGGAACTCGAGGTGACGAGTCCAGAGAAATTGCCGCCGGAGAAGGAAACACCCACTGGGCCCTCGAATACTGCGGCCGAGCCTGCTAAGCCAAACCCGAACTACGTGACGGTGGTCGGGCGATTGCTCGACGACGAGACCGGCCAGCCGATCGAAAAGGCGGGTTGGGAATGGGGCATGGCCGATCCCAGGAAGCCCGATCAGATTTCGTGGGGACACAGCCGGTCGATGGGCGGCAGCCATCCCGATGGCAAGTTCGAGATGCTGTTGAACATCGGCGCCAATGGTCATCACTATCCGCTGCGGGTGTACTCTGCCGGGTACGAAACGACGGTGGTGGTCGATGAACTCGCCAAGCCCTATCCGCAGAAGATCGAGCGGAACGTGCGGCTGAAGCGGGGCCGCAGCATCACTGGCGTCTTGCGCGACCACACGGGCAATCCGGTGGCAAATGGCTGGGTCTTCTTCATCCCCAAGGGACATCAAACCAACATCGTCGAAAGCGTCCCGGGCACGGACGCCCACCAACTCCCCGCCAACGCGAGGGACGGTGCCGTGTCAGAAGTTCGCACCAACGAGAACGGCACGTTCGCCCTGTCAACCGGTGTGGCTGGCACGTTGGCGGCTTCGACCGATTTGGTTGATCTCTGGCCGTTTCCGCTGCCGGTCGATGGCTATGCGGAACTCAAGATGCCGGCGCCGTCGTACTTGGTGATCGACCTTACGTATTGGTACCTCGACGAACTCGCCCAGAAGGAGAAGCGGGTGATCTCGCCCAACAGCGAAGACCCCAACCAGTGTTGGATTCAAGTCGATCAAAGCGGGTCTTCTGAACCGCTGTGGAAGAACCTTGGCTACCGCCGGCAGATGCTGGTCTTCGCCAAGGATCCGCGAGCCAAGCTTTCCAAGGGCGTGATCGTCGGCCATGTCGTCGAATGGGAAATGGAGAAACCGATCCCCGACGTTGGTCACAACAAAAACCTCTCGACCAAGGTTCGCGTCGCGTTGCCGCCAGGCAATTACCGTGTGCAGCGCCTGCGGACCGGCCCATTTGCGCCGGTCGATGAACAAAACGTCGAACTGAAGTCGGGCGAAGATACCATCCTGAGTTGGGCTCGGGGCGACGGCTCCTCGGTCCGCGGCAAGGCAAATTGGCCCGCCAACATGATGTTCGTCCGCCAGCCAGGCGAAGCGCCGCGGAAGCTCGATTGGACCGTGCCCTCTACCGCCACCGTCTGGATCGCCCCTGTCGGTGCGGACGGAAAGGACGGTAAGCCGATCGACGCTGCGAAGATCCAAGCCGACGGCAGCTTCTTCGTCCCCACCAACCTCGACCCCGGCAAATACAAGGCGACTGCACGAGTCTCCCTGCCGGAGAGCGATGATTCCCGGCGATTTCGTGGCTATCGCGGACCTGACTGCATCGCCAACGCAGAGTTCACCGTTCCCGACCCAGCCCGCGGCCCGTTCGGTTCGCCGCCAGTGGAGCTCGAAATCAAGATGGAAGTCGCCGAGAACGTGCGTTTCCTGCGGGCGAATGCACCCGCCGATCCGCCCCAGGCGGTGCAACCGCCCGCGGGCAAAGCGGAGGAACTCTTCACCGCCTGGGGCAAGGAAGTCGGCGGCCTGCAAGCGGGCTTGGGTTTCAAAGCGGGCGCGAAGCGGGCCTACCGCCACGGCGAAACGGTCAAGGTCGTCCTTCGAGTTCGCAATGTCGGCAAGGAAGCCGTGGGCTTCAAGCACATCTGGGCGTTCTTCGTCGAGAATCCACCCACGATAACGGATGCCGATGGCAAGCTAGTGCGACTGCCAGGCCCCGCGGCCGAAGGAGAGCACGAGCCCCACAGCACCGACGTAGCCCCCGGCAAAGAAGTTGAGCTTTACGAATGGAAGTTTGATCTTCGACCGAAAGGAGAAAGCAGCAAGAAAAAGTGGTCCACGATTCATGGAGTGGGCAAGTTCAGCCTTCACCTTGAGCAAGTCGTTGGCCCGACGCTCTTCAATCCGAACCACCCGAATCCCGTTCTGAGCAAACTCGCGACGGGGAAGCTGGAACTCGAAATCCAGCCCGTTGCACTGGTACAGCAAGAAACACCAAAGCCGAAGCCGGGCACAATGCTCAAGCCCGCCACCGAACAAAAACTGAAATGGGGCGAGCCGGTGAATGGGCTGCGGATGGCGCTGGCCTGGCCGCCGACGCTCGGTGAGCCGGGACTGGGCGATACGCCGGAGTTTTATCTCGTCGTGCAGAATGTTTCGGAGATGGGGGTGCGGCTCACGGCGAATGATGCCGCGCCAAATCCCCGCATGCTGAACCTTTTCGACGCAACGATCGTGTCGAGAACCGTGGATGAAGTTCCGATCCCGGGTGACTGGCTGCTTCAGCCGCACG
>JAPLOC010000453.1:5528-8105 GCA_026692825.1 Planctomycetota bacterium
CAGCCGCACGAGGCAGCGTTCGTCCGCCTGTTCCACGCAGAGCAGAAATCTGACGACGGGCGCACGATTTCCGTTCTGAAGGAGAATGTCGTGAGCACCCTGGGGCAATACAGCTACACGGCGGAGATGAGCATCGGGAAGGCGCCGGCGGGCGCGTGGACGGGGAAACTGGTGACGGGAGCGACCCGCGGCTCGGCGGACGTGCTTGCCACAGGAAAACCAATCGAGCTGAGATCGGCGCCGCCGATGTCCTGGGGTTTGCCCAAGGATGGACTGAGAGGTGCCCTGCGAATCATTGGCGAACTGCGCACCGGCAAGGAAGCGAAAGCGGAATTGTGGGTGCGTAATTCCAGCGCGGAAACGGTGAAGTTTTCCTGGACGCATCACCCCGATGTCGGTCTGGCAATCGTGCCGACAAATGGAAGTGGCCCTGGTCGCGAAGCGCACATGACGCGCGGCAAGACAGAATTCCAACTGCACTTTCTGGCGCTTCCTGCCGGGCAGGCGGTGAAGCTGAAGGAATTTACGATTCGACTGGGCCGTCCTCCAACCGATGGCCCGATCGGCGTCGTCAGCCTCGAACTCACGCCGGGCGACTGGACGCTGCAGGCCAAGTGGACCGACACGCTGCACATCATAGAGGCCGCAATGGAATGGCGCGGTGCGCTGAACACAGCCGAGATAGAACTGAAGGTCACATCGGAAGGCGCGACCGTGGTCGAGGCGCCGAAGCAAATTCCGGAATCGCTCAAGTCTGCCGTGCCCGCGACACCCCTTAGCCCGGCTGTATTAGCGCCCACTCGCGAAGGTCCGAAAACTGAAAAGTCAAAGGACGGCGCGGCTCCGACGTCTGCGACGAGTACCCCACCCTTGAACCGTCAAAGTTCGAAACTCCTTCCCGCTACCGAGCGGAAACTGAAATGGGGCGAGCCGGTGAACGGGCTGCGTGCGGCACTCGTCATGCAACCCGTACCGGACGAGCCCGATGCGGAGGATAAGAACGATATCTTTCTGGTGGTCCAGAATGTGACGAAGGGGGAGGTCTGGCTCCACGCTTCCGATGCCGCACCGAATCCCCGGCGGTTGATCTGGCGGGACAAAGGGGTCCTGGAGACGATCACCGAAGTGGCAAAGCCGATCCCTGCGGATTTCCGGCTCCAGCCTGGCGAAGTGGCGTTCTTTCGCATGACTCGCCCGCCCGGCAAGAGGAACCCGGGAGGCAGGAGCACGGGCTCGCTCATTGAGGAAAGCATTCGCAAGGATCCCACGTTTTCTCTCGAGGGATCGATGGAGATTTCCACCGCTCCCGACGCGCGCCGGATGCGCCCGCGTCCAAGCCGCGCATCCACGGCAAGGTGCTGAAGCCCGATGGCTCTCCCGCTACAGACGTGCAGGTGCGCGTGGACGATGGGATCGAGCGATGGAAGTTCAGGGGGGAGGGAATTCTGGACCTGCCCAAGGGGGTGACGACGGCGGCAGACGGAACATTTTCCATCGACGTGGCGAAGCACTCGGTGGCGACGAACTACGAAGCCTTCGCCAGCAGCGATGATTTCGCTCCGCTGAATGTCAAAGTGCCGGAAAGTGGTGACGTGGGCGTGATGCAATTTGCGAAGGGGAGCCGCGTGACCGGACGCGTGATTGGCCTTGATGGTGAGGGGCTGGCGAAGGTCGGCATCTGGTGCAAGCGGCTCGATTGGCACGGGCGCGGCCCCGCTCCCACGAGGATCACGAGCACCGGTGCCGACGGTACGTTTTCCATCCCGCCCATCGCGACCGGAAGACACATCCTGCAAATCCTCACTCGCGACCTCGGTGCGAAGGAACTCACGGTGGCGTTTGCGGATCACATCATCGAGACGACGGACGACGCGCCAGTCGCGGTGGAGATTCGCCCGCTGCCGACGGTGGACCTCACGCTCGATGTGCGCGTGCTGCGCGGGAAGCCAGAGTTCCGCGATTTCGAGTTGCGCGTGTCGGGCACACTGCCGGGTCACAAGGCGGGGGAACCGGCGAGTTATTGGACGCGGAACGAAACGACGAAGCTGACGGAAGGCAAGCACACCATCGCGGTGCCCGCCGGTTTGCAGAACGTCACGTTGCGGGCCGATCGCATCTACATGCGGAAGGACGACGAGCCAGTATTCCTCTGGCGGCGCGAGGGTGAACGAAAGCGAATCTCGACCAACACACTCGAACTCGGGCTTATGGATCAACCGCAGACCATCAGCCTCGCAGTGCACGACGCGCCGACGAAAGCCGGCGTCAAACCCGTTAATCCCGGAAAGAAGCCGACAACTGATTCAACGGGCCAAGAGGACGACGTCCCTAATGACTCGGCCCCTCCCAACCAACCTCAAGCGGTACAGGATGGCGAACAGTCCATAAAGACGATTCCGGTGACCAGCAAGGAACTCAGCGGTATCTGGTATGGAGCCAGAGACCGCACCGGTGTCGTCATACGTTTCATTGGTCGGGAATCACGCGTCAAAGGGACCCGAGGAGTGGTGAGTGGCAATTGGATTGTTCACGTTCCCGACGGAAGCATCGGAGCGGCACTCGATTTTACAGACGATC
>JAPLOC010000453.1:8123-13021 GCA_026692825.1 Planctomycetota bacterium
ACTCTTACCGCCGATATGTGGGACGACAAAAAGAAGCAGTCATTCACATCGTCACTCGGATCGATCGAGCGGGGCGAGGATGACACGCTCTACCTCACAATTCACGACAACCCGCGCGAGCCGATGTATCTGTCGACAAAGCGGATTCCATTGATCTACATTGATGACCAGGTCGAGATTCGGCGCTCCGATGTCGAAAAAATGCAGTCCCTGATGCGCAGCCTCAAGTCCCGGTGACCGTCGGTCAGTCCACTCAACCGGGCGAACCTTCACGACCAAGAGGAATCCGTGGCTTCGGTCACACCAACCGAAGTGGATCGAGATGCGAATGCCTCTCATTCCTGACACCTGGGGCGACAGCGACCAACCGACCCATTGATCCTAATTCCGATTCGAAAAATTGATCGACAAGTACCACTTTCAGGGAACAGTTCCATGAAGAGAACCGAAAAGAATGTTGACACGACAATTCGAACCCCACTCCGGACGGCTGTTGTGGTCGTCGCCGTCGTCGTTGCTGGGATAGCCGGTCGGGCTTGGGGCCTCGACTTCGGTCTTGGCGAGACAAAGGAGGAGCTAAGACTGAAGTACGACATCGCCGTCGAGGAACACTCATTCGACGGCGATCGTACGGGGCGGGTCACCGTCGTGTTGACGATTGCTGACGAGGGCAGGCTCAAGCCGCTGGACGGAGTGGAGTTGGGCATCCCGGCCCAGGAGAAGAACAAGGACGGTAGCAATTGGATGGACGTCGTCGTTTCGATCGACATGAGGAAGTCTGACGACGGCAAGCGTGTGGGGCGGGTGCATCTCAGAAAAGATTTCGCCGAACGGGCGGTGATTCGTCTCAACATGCGCACTTTGGACGGAAAGACGAGGAACCTGACCGGTTGGATATACCATGCAATCCCGATTGCGAAATACTTGAAGAGTGGTTCAGCCGGATCGGCTGGAACACGTACTCAAGTCGTGCTCAATGGTGTTGTTTTTGCATACCGTTGGTGCCCTGCCGGCGAATTCAATATGGGGGCGTCAGCCGACGAGAAAAAGCAATACGAAGATCGTTTTGTGGCACAGCATCGGGTGCGCTTATCCAATGGGTTCTGGATCCAGGAAACAGAGGTCACTCAAGCGCAATATGAGATGGTGATGGGCAAGCGGCCGTCGTTTTGGCAATGGCGGACAAAGATGCATAACCCAGTGGAACAGGTCTCGTGGCACGATGCGGTGGAGTTTTGTGCCAAGCTCTCAGAGATGGACCCTGGACACAAATATCGGCTGCCAACAGAAGCAGAATGGGAATATGCCTGTCGCGCCGGAACGAGTGGCCCCCGCTACGGTGTCCTTCTTGAAGTTGCCTGGGTATTCAACAATACCGATGAATTCGCCGAAGGAAGTGATGGGCACCGGCGTGTCGGCACCAAGAAACCAAACCCTTGGGGGCTGTATGATATGTTTGGCAACGTGGCGGAGTGGTGTTCCGATTGGTCCGGTCCGCCATCAACAGTGACCACCTCAGATCCGACCGGCCCCAAATCCGGAGAAAGTCGTGTCGTTCGTGGTGGCGATTGTTTTGCTGACGGTGGTCATCCGGATTGCTTAGCCGGCGCCCGTGCAGCGTGGCGTCCGAGCGAGCCAAGTCGAACTATTGGATTCCGGGTCGTACGGATCCCAGTCACCGTAAAACCGAGCGACGACAGAACAAAGCGGTGAGCCGGTGCCGCCTGCGTCGCGGATGATCAACTCCTCCTTTCTCGCGACGGCCTGGTTAACGCGGGCGTTCGGCGGCAAACAGCAGAACCGCAATTCACCACAAGTGTCAGTAGCAATCTACCACGGTACCGCTTTCGCAGAGCCAGCAGGGCCACTCTGCGATCGGTCGATCGCAGGGTAGAAAAGGAAGACAGGGCGGAAAAGGGGGACATAGCGAGTTTCACGACTTCGTCGGTCTTCCTGGCGGTCGCCAACAGGATTCCATGCGCAAAGCCTGGGCGGTAGGGCGGGTCCAGTCGTCGTTGCCGAACGGCCAACCTCGCAGCACCGAATGAAGCAAACGCTGCAAGGCGCCGCTCAAAAGCGGTTTCCCACCACCCCGCATCACGCGGCGCCGGCGTGCCACGCCAGAGCAGCCGGTCATCAGCGGACAACCAGGCGGGCGGGCTCGACCATTTCCAATGCTCTGGAATCCCGACGCAGGGCGTCGATCATCGCCGCCACAAAAGCGTCGAAGTCCGCCGGCTTGTGGAACACCGTCTCGCGGCAGTTCCCGCGATTCAAAGCGTGATCAATCATGCCGCCAACACCACTCGAGCAGTCCGTGGCATCCTCGCAGGGTGGCCGACGCGAGTCTCCAAGTCAAGAACACGCTATGTCCCCCTTTTTCCCCTCTTGCGAGGGCTAGCTCAGTTGCCGGGCCGGCTCGCTGAACTTTATACCACGCAAGCGCATCATGCCGGCCCGGGCAACGGCAGTGGATCGTTCGGCAGCAGACGACCGACCGCACTCGACGCTGCGCTCAAAAAAGCCCTACGACAAGGCGGTAGCGGACCTTCTGTGCATACTCCGCATAGCCTTCCAACTCTTGCTGCAGCAGCCGATCCTCCAGGAGGGTACGACGAATAAAGAGGCCAACGAACACCAGGATCGGAAGCATCGCCAGCCACGAGCCCAGGGCCACGCCTCCGCTCAACATGGCGAAAAGCGTGGCGGCGTAGCCGGGATGACGCACGTATCGATAAGGGCCTGCCACGACCGCATGATGCCCACGCTCCGTCTGCACCCGAACCACGGACGAGTAGAATGGGTTCGCATGCATCGCCCAGAACAGGACGCACAACGAAGCGACATAGCCGACTAAACCGGCGACCTGTACTTCCCAAGGGACCAGACTCCACTGCAACCGGCCGACGTCCAGTCCGACTAGAACCCAGTGCCCGACCAGCATCCCTCCGCCGAGGAAGCGAGTTAGCCGGTCCTGGCTTCCGGGCCCGGGTGCTAGACGCTCGCGCATCATGCCGGGGTCGGCGAACGCCGCCAACGCCAGGTAAAAGCTGGCCAGGACGCCGATGATTACCCAGACGAAGGGCAGGTACCAACGCCCTGCTGACGCAAAGATGATCCCGCCTACTCCAGCCGGGACGGCAAGCGGCAGTATTGCGGTTGTGGACCTGGACATGGTGGTTAAGCGAGGTGGGGGGCAAAACGTGTCAGGACTCTTTCCTCGGGCGTCCCCGTGGCCTGGTCGTTGACTCCAGGCTCAGTCGAACGGCGCTGCTGCTGACCCAGCGGTCATCGCCAAACGGAAGCCCCCGCTGAATGCAGTGGCGCAAGGCACTCAGCTCGGCTTCCGACTCGGGTTTGTTCACCCTGGAACGCCACTGGCGCGGAAGGGGCGGATCGACCGGCGCAGCCAGCCAACGGCGTTGATCTGCGGACTGTCGCCGCGCGTGGGCCGAACCCCAGACCCAGTCTTCCGCAAGCTCCACGAGGTTCGCCCGCACCGGATTCCGCTCGACGTACCGCATCGCAATCAGCAGGTGCTCGTCGCTTTGTATCGGGAACGACTTGAAGCGACCCTGGTACAGGTGGCCGGTTCCGCCGGTCCCATAGTGCGCGTGGTACCGCATCGTGTGTCGTACCGTCAGCCGCCGGAAGAACTCGCTGACTTGATCGTCGGTGGTCGGCCGCACCACAAAGTGCCAGTGATTCGGCATCAGGACCATCGCGTGGATCGGCAATGGGACGATCTCCCAGGTTTCGTCGATCACCTGCAGAAACGCGTCGTAATCCTCAGGCTTCTCGAAGATCGTCAGACGCGCCACCGCTCGGTTGAGAACGTGAAACACGTCACCCTTTGGACAAACTCGTTTTCGTCGAGGCATGATGAACACAGGATAGCGCTCGCAGCCCGACAAGTCAAACAATAAGACCTGACCCCTTTGTCCCCCTTCCCCCTCGATCACTCGAAACCGCCCCGCCTCCTCAACCCGTCGTTTGATGGCTTTCCGTCGCTCCAGTTCCTGGTCCACCATCAGCTCGCTCCATTCCGGTCGTTCGGCCTTGATGATCTGGATCAGCCAGCGCATCCCGTCATCGTACAGGTCGGCTCCCAGCCGAAACTTCTCGGCCATCGACAGGAGCGACGCACGACGGATTGTCGACTGCTCGATCGACGCCTGCAGTTCGCGTATCTCCGCTCCCCCCTCAGCAGTCTCGGCAATAGCCGTCACAATCAGAATCCTCCCTGGACCAACGCCGACCCACACTCCGTCGCACTACCTGAGGTTTTTGGGGACCGAGTCTCGCTGGATCATTGAAACCTGAACGCGATTATCCCCCATGGCCGGTCTCTAGTCCAGCCGGCAAGAATGGTACTCGACCGGCTTGAAACAAAGGTGCCAGGAACATTTTATCACCTGACACTTCGAACACAATTCTCGAGTCGTCCGGGAGGCATCCCAAGGAGTGCCGTTGCTGCGGCCGCTGTGACCCGCCTAAAATACCGTGCCATTCCACACCGTTGACCACTGGATCCTCTGTCAAGCCTCTCCGCGTCGGTACCCGATATCATGCTGCAAATCCTGGGTGACTCCGGCCGCGATTGCGAAGGAGTGGGTCGAAGGGAACTCCTGCAGGCGGGGGGGGCCGGTCTGTTCGGGCTGACTCTCCCGCGCCTTCTCGCGGCGGAAACCGCTCCGTCGTCCGCCGTGGCGCGGGCGAAGTCGGTGATCTTTCTCGTACTGTTCGGCGGTCCCAGCCAGCTCGAAACCTTCGACATGAAGCCCGGGGCACCAGAGCGGATTCGCGGACCGTATCGCCCGATCGCGAGCCGCACGCCGGAACTGCTGATGTGCGAACATTTGCCGCTCATTTCCCAGTGCACCGACAAATTCTGCGTC
>JAPLOC010000454.1 GCA_026692825.1 Planctomycetota bacterium
CACCGACGACGATGGCGTCGCCGACGTTCGGGAAGAGTGGTACCAGGGGCATACGCTCACGGGCTGCGCGAACGATATGCATGGCCCGTTTCTGGGTCCGGACGGCCTGATCTACTGGTGCAAAGGTGCCTGGGCCGAGCAGACGTATGAACGCCCGGGGCGAGAGCCGCTGGTTTCCAAAGCGTCTCACATTCTGCGTCGCCGTGTCGACGGAACCGGAATCGAGCCGGTCATGACGGGCGGTATGGACAACCCGGTGGATGTCGCATTCACAGCGGGGGGCGAACGGATCTTCACCTCAACGTTCTTGCAGCATCCCGGTGGCGGAAAACGGGATGGGTTGCTCCATGCGGTTTATGGTGGGGTCTATGGCAAGGTTCACGCACCGATGGAGTCGGCTCCTCGAACGGGCGACGTCATGCCGACGCTGCTGCACTTGGGGGCGGCCGCTCCGTGTGGGCTGACCCGCTATGACGCCGCCGTTCTTGGCGAAGACTATCGCGACAATCTGTTTGCCTGTCTGTTCAACATGCACAAGGTGACTCGCCATGAGTTGTTGCCCGCAGGCGCGACGTTTTCCACGCGCGACACCGACTTTCTGGTTTCCGACAGCCTCGACTTCCATCCGACCGACGTGTTTGAAGATGCGGATGGAAGTCTGATCGTGGTGGATACCGGCGGGTGGTACAAACTCTGTTGCCCGACTTCCCAGCTTTGGAAGCCGGATGTGCTGGGAGCGGTCTACCGCATTCGCAAGACCGATGCACCAAAGATCGACGATCCGCGCGGCCTACGGATTTCGTTTGACAAGCTCGGCTCGGGAGCGACCCGGTTTCTCGCCGACCGCCGACCCGCCGTTCGTCACCGGGCGACTCAAACGCTGATCGACGCGGGATTCAACGCGGTCGCGCCGCTGGCGGAGTTGCTGAATTCACCCCAGCCGCGCGTTCGCTTGCGGGCCGTGCGGGTGCTGTCGCAAATCGACCATCCTCAAGCGCGGGAAGCGATTCGGACTGCCTTGGGCAATTCCGACGAAACCGTTCGGCAAGCCGCCGGCCATGCTGTCAGCCTGTCGCGCGATCCGGAAGCTCTGACTCCGTTGATCGAGCTGTTGCGAAATCCCTCGGCTCAAAACCGCCGAGTGGCGGCCGAAGCGCTGGGGCGTTTGAACGACGGTCGAGCGGTCCGGCCACTGCTCGATGCCGCCCAGGCGGCTGGCGACGACCGGTTCCTCGAGCATTCGATCACGTTTGCCCTCATCGATCTGGCCGCCCCCCGGTTGGTGGAGCCGTCATTGACCGATCCCAATCCCCGGGTGGCGCGGGCGGCGTTGGTTTCGCTCGACCAGATGGAGGGGGGAGGATTGCAGCCGCAGTCGGTTGCGCAACTTCTCGCCAGTCCGGAGCCGTTGTTGCGGGAAACCGCCGTCTGGATCGCGGGGAGACGCCCGGAATGGGGCCCGGCGCTCGCCGACTTCCTCAAAGGCCGATTGAATACCCCCGACCTTCCCGAGGCGGACCAGACGGTCTTGGTGGACCTGTTGGCGAAGTTCGCGCGAGCGGCCGAAGTCCAGCAGGTGCTGGCCGATGCACTCCTGGCAGAGGCTCCCGCAGGCGCGAGTTTGTCACTGGCACTCAAGTCAATGGCGAAGGCGACGCTTGCGGAAATGCCCGCGACTTGGGGAACGGGACTCACGCGGGTTCTGACGTCCGGCAGTGCCGAGAACAAAGCGCTGGCGATCGCGGCGACCCGCGCGATTAGCGCCCCGAAGGCGGGGCTGCCGGAACTGACGGCGGCCGCGGTCGCCGTGGCTCGCGACGCGACATTGGACGCCAGTTTCCGCCGGCAGGCGCTGGCCGCCGCCCCGGGCGGGCCGGGGGAATTGGACGAGGGATTGTTCGCGCTGGTGGTTGAGCCGCTGCGGAGGGAAGCGGAGGTCGCGCAGCGTTTGTCCGCCGTCGAAGTGGCGACCCGGTCCAAGTTGAACCCGGCTCAGTTGATTGAAATCGCCCGATTGATGACTTCAGTCGGGCCGTTGGAGGCCGACCGGTTGTTGTCGGTGTTCAAAGATCAAACCGACCTGGCTGTGGGGAATGCCCTGGTTGCCGGCCTGAACGAGTCGACGGCGATGAACAGTCTGCGGGTCGACGCACTCAAGGCGACATTCGCTAAATTCCCCGCGGAAATTCAGGCGGCGGCGCAGCCACTGTATGACCGGTTGAACGCCGAGGCGGGCCGGCAAAAGGAAAAGCTGGCCGCAGTGATGGAGAGCCTGAAAACGAAAACCGGGGACGTCCGCCGAGGTCAGGCGATCTTCCACGGCAACAAGACGGCGTGTGTTGTCTGTCATGCGATGGGTTATCTCGGAGGGAGCGTCGGGCCGGATCTGACGCGGATCGGCGGTGTTCGAAGTGAGCAGGATCTGCTGGAATCGATTCTGTTTCCCAGCCTGACGTTTGTCCGGAGTTATGAACCGGTCGTGATTGTGACGAAGGCAGGAAAGCCGTATTCGGGGAATGTACGATCGGAAGGCCCCGATGGCGTGGTGCTGACGATCGCTCCCAAAGAGGAAGTCCGCATCTCGCGGGACGACATTGAAGAGATTCGACCGGGAACAGTTTCGGTGATGCCTTCCGGATTGGATCAACAACTGACCGAGCAAGATCTGGCGGACCTGCTGGCATTCCTGAAGGGTTCGAAGTGAACGCGACGGAAGCCCGGGTGCGGATCTCGGCGGGAGGCTTGAAGTGGCAGCATTTCATCCTTGCCTCGCGATCGCCCAGGCGGCGCGAGTTATTGGCGGGTCTGGCGCCCGGTGCCCGGATTGACGTCCTGCCTCCGCCCCATGCGGACGAATTGGGGTTTGAGGGGCTGCATACCTGGCCGGCGATTGAACGCCGGATTTCGACCATCGCGCTGGAAAAGCTCGATACCGTGACGGAACTGTGCCGCAGTCACGGCATGCTGCAGGACGCGGTGGTGGTGGCGGCGGACACAGTGATTGTCGTTCAGGACGACGCGGGTCTGTTGCGGGTGCTGGGGCAACCGCCGGACACGCCAGACTGGCGAAGTGTCGTCGCGGAGTGGTTCACCCGCTACTACGCGGTCCGGCCCCATTGGGCGTTGTCCGACCTGTACGTTCGGTTTCCCGACGGTCAACGGATCGAACGGATTTGTCGGACCGAGGTCGAATTCCGAAGTGATATCGCGTCGTGGCTCGACTGGTACCTGTCGACCGAAGAGTCTCGCGGCAAAGCGGGAGGCTACGCGATCCAGGGGGTGGCGAGCGTGTTCCTTAAACAATTGCGGGGGAGTTTGAGCAACGTCGTCGGGCTGCCGTTGGAGTCATTGTTGGAGATACTCGGTTCGAAGTAGCGATTGTCGTCGCGTGGGGCGACATGTCGGCTGGGAAATCTGCTCGACGCGGTCATGAAGAAATGTGAGGTGCAGAGTCACCGGTATCAAGTTTCGGTAGCAGGTGAAACCCCGTTCGTGTGTCGGCGGTTGTTGCGTGTCGCAATGCCGAAAACCGCACAGGTAGTCCGATTTCGCAGGCAACGTCGATTCGGTCTCCATCAGTTGCCGCAGCACGCTGTCCTTCACAGCCTCCTTCCAATTTGCCGATACGTACCGCCGGCCGCCATTTTGTCACGACTGCATACAGGGTCTACGCTTCACGGGAGTTATCGGACATTGCGGAGTTGCGATTGCCGCACCGGAGTCGGTTGACGGTTGGCAATCCGGACAAGGGGCGGGACACCTTTGAGTTGGTCAACCTTCAGTATGGTTTTGACCTGCCTTCCCATCGAGATCCGCGCGGATCGCGCGGGACTGGATCGACTTCCAGAGCGGGAGCAGTGCCACGTACTGAACGCCAATGAGTCCCAGCAGCAAGGCGGCACCAAAAAGAACGTTGCCAAGAACCGCATAGAATAGAAAAAAGGCTGGGACGGCAGCCCCAATGGTCGCACAGACTGCAACGGCGATTAGCACCAGCCGGGATTGGCGATTTGTGACGGCCTTGCTCATCATTGCAACCTCGATTTTCAAGAACGAACAATCAGCTCGCCCGGGGCAAAGTACCCGCCCGCGCTGTGGCGGCCTCCATGATCCGCTGTTCCGTCGCCTCGCTCCGAGAGAATTCGCCGGTCAATCGTCCCTCGCACAGTACCAGAATCCGATCCGAAAGCGTCAGAAGTTCCGGAAGTTCACTGGAGGTCACGATCACTGCCAATCCCTCCCGGCAGAGTCCATCGATCAGCCGATAAAGCTCCCCTTTCGCCCCCACATCGACCCCGCGTGTCGGATCGTCTAAGAGCAACACCTTGGGTCGAGTCAGTAACCCCCGGCCAATCAGACATTTCTGCTGGTTCCCCCCCGAAAGATTCGTGATCGACTCTTCCGTTCCAGGAGTTCGGACCCGCAGTTTTTCGACAATTCCCGTGGCCTGCGCATGCTCGGCTTTGGATCGTATCCACCCCAGACGAGCCGCCTCGCGC
>JAPLOC010000455.1 GCA_026692825.1 Planctomycetota bacterium
GCGTCGTCGCGACAACGGGGATATCCCGATGTTTCCAGCCTCTCCGATTCAGCATGTCCCCATTCCGCTCTCGCGGCTACAATCTCCCTCCAACCGGTTCCCCCATCCGAGATCCTCCTGAGGCGATTTGTGGCTTCCCGTAAACCCGTCGGTCCTGTCGATGCCGAAGAAATCGAACGTCAGACGCAGGCGATCGGGCGGTATCTCTGGAGCCACCTGAATCGCGGGTCGGCGTCGATTTTCGACCGCCGCTGGTGGGACGACCGAATCCTCTCCTGGGCCATGACCGACGAATCGGTCAAAGTCCAGATGTTCCGCTTCATCGACGTGCTGCCGATGCTGCGGACCCCCGAATCGGTCACCCGGCACCTGCACGAGTATTTCGACGAAGTCGCCGGGCATTTTCCCAGTGCCGTCCGACTCGCCCTGGAGGTCACCAATCCCGCTTCGGTGCGCTGCGGATGGCCCGCCGGTTTATCGCCGGCACGCAGGTCGACGAGGTTCTGCAAACACTCATCCGCCAGCGCAAGCGGGGGTTCGCGTTCACGCTCGATCTGCTCGGGGAAGCGATCATCAGCGAAGACGAAGCCGACGCGTACCTGAATTCGTATCTCGAACTCATGCGCGGACTCGCCCCCACGGTCAATTCCTGGCCCGAGAATTTCCAGCTCGATTGCGATCACCGGGGTCCGATCCCGCGTATCAACGTGTCGATCAAGCTGTCGGCACTGTACAGTCAGTTCAATCCGCTTGATCCCCAGGGTACCAGCGAAGCGGTCAAGCGCCGGTTGCGGCCACTCTTGCAGTGTGCCCGGGAACAGAACGCGTATGTCCATTTCGACATGGAACACTACGCGTTTAAAGATACCACACTCGCCATCTTCAAAGAGATTCTTCTCGAACCGGAATTCCGGGACTTTGACGATGTGGGGATTGTCATCCAGACGTATTTGCCCGACGCGGGTCGGGATCTCGCCGGCCTGCGGACGTGGGTCGAGGAACGCGGCACCCCGGTCTCGATCCGGCTGGTCAAAGGGGCCTATTGGGATTACGAAACCGTGGCGGCGGCCGCCAAAGGTTGGCCCGTGCCGGTGTTCCAGCGCAAATGGCAGTCGGATGACAATTACGAGACGCAGACGCGGTTCCTGATGGAGAACTGGCGCTGGTTGCGTCCCGCCTTCGCCAGTCACAATCTCCGCAGCCTCGCGTACGCGTCGGCCTGCGGCAAAGCGTATCGCGTTCCGGACGGGGCCTGGGAAGTTCAAATGCTGTATGGCATGGGAACCGAACAGGCGCAGTTGCTCGCGGAGCGGGGTCGCCGGGTGCGGGTCTACACACCGTTCGGCGATCTCATTCCGGGCATGGCGTATCTCGTCCGCCGACTGCTCGAAAACACATCCAACGATTCATTCCTGCGGGCCAGCTTCGCGGAGAATGTGAAGGTAGAGGATCTGCTCATGAAACCCGCCGACCGTGCCGCGACACAACCCCCCGTCGAATCCCTTGCCGTGGAGCCGGTTCCCGAGGAGTTGCGGTTTCGCAACGAACCGCATCTTGACTTCGCGATCCCCGCGAATCGCGACGGCCTGCTCGACAAGCTCGAGCGGATCTCGGACGACTTCGATCGCGTTTACCCGATGGTGATCGGTGGCCGACGGATCGACACCCGAACCACCATCGTCTCCAAGAATCCGTCTCACAAGAAGCAGACGGTCGGCGCAAGCGCGAAGGGGACACCCGAGCATGCCCGCGACGCGGTGCAGGCGGCCAGGTCAGCGTTTCGGGCCTGGTCACGCACGCCGGTCGACTACCGGGCCGAGTATCTGGAGCTGGTCGCTCAGAAAATGGTCGACCGTCGCCTGGAACTGGCAGCGTGGGAAATTGTCGAGTGTGGCAAACCGTGGGTTGAGGCGGACGCCGATGTCGCCGAGGCGATTGATTTTCTGCGGTACTACGCCGCTCAAATGCGCGTCCTGGCCCCCGAACTCGCCTGCGACGTTCCGGGCGAAGAGAATCGTTACAGTTACCGACCGCGGGGTGTGGCGGTGGTCATCGCTCCGTGGAATTTCCCCCTGGCGATTCTCACGGGAATGACAGCGGCGGCGCTCGTCACGGGGAATACGGTGGTGATGAAACCCGCCGAGCAGTCTCCGGTGGTGGCGGCGAAGTTGCAGGAACTGTTTGAAGAGGCGGGATTGCCAGACGGGGTGTTGAATTTCCTTCCGGGTGTTGGCGAGGAGATTGGTCCCGAGCTGATCTCGCACCCGGGGGTCGATCTGATCGCGTTCACCGGCTCCCAAGCGGTTGGGCTGGGAATCAACGAGAAGGCGGCACACACGGCGCGAGGCCAGGGGTCGATCAAGCGGGTGATCGCCGAGCTGGGGGGCAAGAACGCCATCATCATTGATGACGACGCGAACCTGGATGAAGCGGTGCAGGGGGTGATTCACAGCGCGTTTGGCTATGCGGGCCAGAAATGCTCGGCTTGCTCGCGAGCGATCGTGGTCGCTGGCGCGTACGACGAATTCGTCAAACGGCTGGCGGCTGCGGTGACGAGTTTGAAGATCGGTGTGGCGGAGGCCCCGGGGACTTTGATCGGTCCGGTGATCGACCCCGAGGCGCGTCAGCGGATTGAGGACTACATCGAGATCGGCAAGGACGAAAGTCGACTGCTGGTCGCGGGCGAACTGGGAGAGCTGGGGGACGAGGGGTTCTTCGTGGCTCCGCATGTGTTTGTCGATGTCGCCCCCGATTCGCGGCTGGCGCAGGAAGAGATTTTTGGTCCCGTCCTGGCGGTGATCCAAGCGAAGAATTTCGATCAGGCGCTGGAGATCGCGAACGGCACGCGGTTCGCGCTGACCGGCGGCGTCTATTCCCGCAGTCCGGTGAACCTGAAGCGGGCGCGGTTGGAATTCGAAGTGGGCAACTTGTATCTCAACCGGTCGATCACCGGAGCGCTGGTGCAGCGGCATCCGTTCGGCGGATACAAACAGTCGGGGATCGGTTCGAAAGCGGGGGGGCCGGATTATCTGCTGCAATTCGTGGTGCCGGTCAACGTGACCGAGAACACGATGCGACGCGGATTCGCGCCCGGTGAAAACGAATCTTGATTCTGCGGAATTCGCGGGGGTATGATCGGGGCGTCCGGTCAAAACCGTCGCGCCACCAAAATCGGCGGTGGGAAGCTGAATCGCGAGGTCTGAACATGACGTATCGCATCTGCGGTGTGTTGATTCTGGTGAGGCAGCCGGCGTTCAGCAATTTCCAGGTTCAGACGACGGTCTCGGTTCCCGATAGCGGCGGAGCAATGGTCGGGAGTGTGGCGCGGTCGGTACGGGGTGGAACCACGTACAACGGACTGGCACCAGCGGGGACGCGTGTTGGGGCCGCCACCACTGGCTCATCGTTACACGCCCGCGTCTGGATCCATGATTTTGAGGAAATGGACCAACAGGTCCTCACCGCCGCCGCGTCGCGGCCGAAACCAGTTGCCGGCAAGTTGAATCGACGGGCCGAAGGGGCGTGGAATCAACTGGAGATTTCCCAGACGTCAAGAGCGGCAAAGTCAACCGTGTCAGCAGATTCCAGTCGACCGGTCGCGGCAACGACAGGGAAAGAGAATCTGGCTGCGGAAGGGGCGCGGCTCTATCGAGAAGGTGTGCTGGCCGAGGAACAGGGGAGAAAGAAGCTCGCCCTGGCGTTTTTCCGGACAGCGGCCAAGCAGGGATCGCCCGAGGCGCAACGCGAACTGGCTCGTCTGGAATCCCGACGTCAGCCCAATTAGTGTCCGTTTCTGTGGTGAAAAACGAAAGGTCGGCTGGTGGGTGGCCCCGGCTTTCACCCCGTCGGGCGTCCCGAAAAACCGTTTCCTGGCCCCGCCTCGATTGAAGACGTGAAACACCAATCCGCCGGGAATGACACGGGTTGTACGTGGCAGGATGTGTCGCAGGAAACCGAGTTTCCGCACTGTGGTCAACAATAACTGGACCGGTCCCCTGTATTGTCCTCGTCGTCAACTTCCCACCCGGCCATTCTTGCCTTCAGCCATTCTGGGTAAGAAACCCGTGACTATCCACTGAAATAACTGGAACTTCCTGAAAAGCCAGCCAATCGCTCGCGACACTCTCCAGCCAATTACGACCTGTGTCCGACACCATTATCCAGCGACCCCTTTCCGAATTCGCCATTGGATGGCACCCGAGAAACAAATGTGCCCCAGTCCATGAAGCGACGTGAATGCGCACATCATAGTCCCATGGCGTACGCTGAGTATCTATGTCCACAACAGCTCCGTCGTCGAGGCACACTTGCCATAGTTGCCCAATCTCCTTG